>JAGTVG010000284.1 GCA_018224645.1 Cyclobacteriaceae bacterium | reverse complement strand
CTGTTGCATTCTATTGTCAATAACAGGATGAGTAAAAAATAAACTGCTTTTTTCATGTCTTTTCGGAAATTGATTTTAAATCGTATGTGTGGGAAAGAAGAAAACAGCCACACCAAACGAGATAACAGAAATTATCAAACCATACATAAAAATCGTATACGATATCCGCAACAGGAAATATTTCCTTCCAAGTACTTTCCCTAAAAAATAAATATCCCTGATCATGCTACCGTATAAAAAATCCCGGTCCTTCATCAACTGTCTAACACCCCATTCATAGTCTGCCAGGGGCATTTTATAGAAATTACCAAAGAACAATAAGTTGGTCCTCCTTTTCAATATGTCCTCCTTGGTAAAAACCCCCTCTGTAAGATTGGGCCTTGTGGCCAGAATCGCAAAAATAATGGTGGTCGTACAAACCACCGACAGGAGGATGGCCGGGATGATCAGGTTAGGATATTCTTCAAACCTTCTGAAAAGTACAGAAAATATGATTGACATCATGATGGAATTAATGGAGATCATGATGTTTGCTTTATTATCGGCCATTGAACTGAAATCGACATGGTTTCTTGAAGTAATCCTGAAAAGTGTCTCTATGCCCCGGTTAGGTCTTTTCTCCTGTTTCTTTTTTTCGGAGGTATCGTCTTGCCTCACTGAACCATCTTCCTGGCTTTTTCCCTCATTTATGTTGTTTTCGATTTCAAGTTCATTCTTAATCGACTTCAGTTTTTTAAGGTTCCTTTTTTTATGTGGTAATAATTTTTCCTTTGCATAATCCGTAAAAAAATTGTGCTTTTTAAGGAATTTAATATTGGTATTTAACCATTCCTTATCCTTTATTTCATTATTTCCCGTCAGGGAAAACTCCTTTCTCAGTAATTCTGATTTTCGAAAGAACTCGCTGGTGGATAAATGATAAAGATCGGCGTCACATAAAACCTCCTCCATCAGGTTTGTCGGCCTCTGGGGAATTTTGGTGGCTATGATACAGCCGCCTACTTCTGATATTTTTTTTTCGTTAATCCCCTGATCCCGTAAAAAATTTTCCGCTATGCTCTTGCTTTCCTTTTCATGGTTTATTTTCCCTTTAAAATATCCGGTATCATGAAACCAGGCAGCGATAAGTACGGTTTCAAGCTGATCACGGGTAAGCCCGCTGGCCTGGCCTATTTCGATGACTGCATTGACTACTTCGCGGGTATGTTCAAGATCATGGTAAAAAATTTCATTGGATAAATTCTGTTCTAAAAATGATTCAACGTATTCTTTGCTCTTATCTATAAGATCGGTTTCCAAAATCATCACATACATGTCGTTTAAAGAATCTAAAGATAAAAAAATTTTATCTCAAATATTTTATTTTCATTTTTTTATGAATTTTGAAAAACCTTTCTTAATGGCTATTTTCAGGATCATAAACATACAATAGTAGTGGAAATAAAAGACATTTACCGGTCAGGTCAAATTTTCAGTCTTCTTGCCAGCACACTCTTCCTGTTCAGTATAGGCATGGCCTGCATAACGGATTATGGTGAAGAACATATGTTTATCTCGAGTGGAGATCAGAAGTATTTTTTGAATGAACCGGATGAAAAATTTATCCTGCCAGGCAGGTTGGAGGAAATTTCCGGACTTGACTATCTCGGAGATCATATTCTTTTATGTATTGAGGATGAAAATGGTATCCTCTATTTTTACAATACCAAGGAAAAGAAGGTTACCCGGGAAATTAAATTCGCCGGATCAGGGGATTATGAAGGAGTGACCCATATCGGCAATACGGCTTATGTGATCCGGAGCGATGGAGTATTGTATAAGTTCCCAATTGATCGGGACAATGATTCTGATGCCGAAAAGATAGAAACTCCATTTAGAGCCTCCAACGAAATTGAAGGATTAACGGTTGGTCATGATAAAAATGAATTATACCTGGCATGCAAGGAAAATCCGGCAATTGAAAATAATAAAGCTGAAGGAAGAGCAGTATACGCTTTCGATCTGACCAACAGGAAACCAAAAACTCAGCCAATCATCCAGATGACCTCGGAATTTTTCGGGGAAGCAATGAAAAATATGAACCTGAAACCATCGCATTTTATGCCCTATAAACCTTCCGGGATAACCATACATCCCATATCGGGAGATGCCTTTATCCTGGGATCGGTTGGAAAACTTCTGATCGTCCTGAATAAAAAGGGGAAGATCATCGATGCGGCACCGCTGAGCAGAAAAATTTATTTTCAGCCGGAGGGAATCTGTTTTGATGAATCCGGTAAATTATACATTTCCAGTGAAGGCGGTGGGAAGGATGGATATATCCTTGCTTTTAATCCATCGGAAGATTAACCAAAAGGAATCTCAACAGGAACAGTCCCAGAATAACCGGCCCGAAGATTTTCAATATGCTCAGGCGATTCTTTTTTTCCATGAACCATAATACATACCAGGGTTTTATCATGCCCAGCATCAGGATCAACAGGAAAAAATAGAAAAGGAATGAAATGGAATGGATCAGGATATTCATTCAGGACCGGGCAGTATCAGCGGGAGAAATTCAGGGAAGAGTCCTGCCGCCATCAGAGTTTTCTGGCCACTTCTTTTTCCTCAAATGCCTCGATCACATCACCCACCTTCATATCATTGTAATTCTTTATGCTGATGCCGCATTCATAGCCTGATTTTACTTCTCCCACATCCTCTTTGAAACGTTTAAGGGCATGAATCTCGCCGGTGTAAATGACGATACCATCCCTGACCAGGCGTATGTTGTTTGATTTTTTGATGGAGCCTTCAGTGACCATACATCCTGCAACAGTACCTACCTTGGATATTTTAAACACGTCACGGATCTCAACATTGCCCGTGATCACTTCTTCCACCTCAGGGGCCAGCATACCTTCCATGGCATCCTTCAGGTGATTGATCGCATCATAAATGATGGAATATAATCTGATCTCAATTTCTTCCTGTTCTGCCAGCCTCCTTGCGTTGGCTGATGGACGCACCTGGAATCCGATGATGATGGCATCCGAAGCTGAAGCCAGCAGAACATCTGATTCAGATATTTGCCCCACCGCTTTGTGTATGATATTTACCTGGACTTCCTCTGTGGATAATTTAAGCAATGAATCAGACAATGCCTCAACCGAACCATCCACATCTCCCTTGACAATCACATTCAGTTCCTTGAAATTACCAATGGCCAGTCTTCGTCCAATTTCATCCAGGGTAATATGTTTCTTCGTCCGCATGGATTGTTCCCTGAGCAATTGTTGTCTCTTATTGGCAATATCCCTGGCCTCCCTTTCAGATTGCATTACATGGAACTTATCCCCTGCCTGGGGCGCTCCATCCAATCCAAGCAATAACACGGGTTTCGCCGGCCCGGCTTCATCAATTTTATTGCCAACATGATCAAACATTGCTTTTACACGTCCGAAATGAGTCCCCGCCAAAACGATGTCACCGATCTGAAGGGTTCCGCCCTGGACAAGTATGGTCGCAACATACCCCCGTCCCTTATCCAGGGAAGCTTCAATAATTGTACCTGCCGCCGGTTTATCTGGATTTGATTTTAATTCAAGCATTTCGGCTTCCAGTAAAACTTTTTCAAGTAATTCATCGATGCCGACACCTGTTTTTGCAGATATTTCCTGGCTCTGATATTTTCCGCCCCAATCTTCGACAAGGATATTGATATTCGCAAGTTCTTCCTTGATCTTTTCCGGATTGGAATTGGCTTTATCTATTTTATTGATCGCGATCACAATGGGCACTTCGGCAACCATGGCATGATTGATGGCCTCCTTCGTCTGAGGCATGACATTATCATCCGCCGCCACGACGATGATCGCCACATCGGTGATTTTTGCTCCCCTTGCCCGCATGGCTGTAAAGGCTTCATGCCCTGGTGTATCCAGGAACGTGATCCCCCTGCCGCTATCGGTGATTACCTCATAAGCTCCGATATGTTGTGTGATCCCACCGGCTTCCTCTTCAGTAACTTTTGAATGCCTGATAAAATCCAGCAATGAAGTTTTACCATGGTCTACATGTCCCATGATCGTAACGATGGGTGAACGTTCCCGAAGATCCTCCGGACTGTCCATCTCCTCCTCCATTTCCATTTCGTCTTCATCCGTGGAAAACCTGACATCATACCCGAATTCATCCGCAATGATAGTAATTGCCTCTGCATCCAGCCGTTGATTGATCGAAACGAACATGCCCAGGCTCATGCAGGTGGAGATCACCTCATTGACACTTACATTCATCATGGATGCCAGATCATTGGCAGAAATAAATTCATTTACATTCAATACCTTGGCATCCTTCTTCTCACGCTGTAATTTTTCTTCCTCAGCTTCAGCAGCAGCCGACCTTTTATCCCTCCGGTATTTTGCACGGCTGACAAATCCTCTTGGTTTTGATCCGCTTAATTTTGCCAGGGTAGCCTTTAACTGTTCCTGAATTTCCTTGTCGGATACTTCTTCCTTCCTGTGCCTTGGCTTTTTATCCTTGGCTGTTTTAACCTTGCTGTTATCCGTGGTAACTCCTTTATCCCCGGGACGGTCGGATTTTATCCGCTTCCTCGGGCGCTTCTTCTTCTGTTTTTCCTTCCTTTCATCACTCGAAGCGATCGGCTCAGGTGATTTTTTCTTTTCCTTTTCCTTCGGCAGATCAATTTTACCGACCACTGTCAGTCCTTTAAGTGATCTGGCTTTAGCCTCGATCAGGTTTTCACCCCATTCCTCCTCTTCAACTTCCACCTCCTTCTTGGGCTGTTCACTGGCCTTGTCTTCCTCTTTTTCTTTTTCTTCCTTAATATCAGGTTTTTCCTCCGCCTTAGGCGCTTCCTGTTTCTTACTGACCTCTTCTGTTTCTTCCCCGGGCACAGCAGATTCTTTTTTCTTTTTATCCTCCAGCTCAATCTTTCCGACAACCTTGATCCCTTTTAACTTTGGTTTTTCATCCCATCTGTCAGAATCCTTTAGCTCCCCTTCTTTCTTCTTTTCCGTTTCCTGTTCTTTCCTTGGTTTTTCTTCACCTTTAAGGGTGGTAATTGATTTTATCAGAATCTCTTCCTCATCATCAGATTGTTTATCCTCGGAATCATTTTCGGAATCAATAACAATATTGTCAGAATGTTTTTTGCCTATCGTCATGCCCAGGGCCTCTTCCTTGTCCATGGCGGAAGACGCAAATTCCTTGGACAGCATCTGGAACTGCTCCAGGGAAATTTTTGAATTTGGATTGTTCTCTACCGTAAAACCTTTTGCTGCCAGGAATTCGAGGATGGTATTCTTACCAATATTCAATTTCCTGGCCACCTGGCTCAATCTCATTACTTTTTCTATATCCATACTGATTCCTTATCCGTATCTGATTTTATTCGAATTCTTGTTTTAATATATTCAAAACTTCTTCCACGGTTTCCTCCTCCAGATCCGTCCGCCGTAAAATATCTTCTTTTGGCAAGGCCAGAACGCTTTTGGCGGTATCAAGGCCTACCCTTTTTAACTCATCAAGTACCCATCCATCGATTTCATCCACAAATTCGTCAAGATCGACATCCTCATCTTCACCTGCATCCAGGTCCCTGAAAACATCAATTTCATATCCTACCAGTTTACTGGCCAGCTTAATGTTATACCCTCCCTTGCCGATGGCGAGAGATACCTGGTCAGGTTTCATGAAAACCGATACACGTCCCTCTCCCTTTTCAACCTTTATGGATGTGATTTTTGCAGGACTCAGTGCCCTTTGGATAAATAATTCAAGATTCTCAGTAAAACTGATCACATCAATATTCTCATTCTGGAGTTCCCTGACAATGCTGTGTATCCGCGATCCCTTCATTCCGACACATGCTCCCACCGGATCGATCCGGTCGTCATAGGATTCTACGGCAACCTTTGCTCTTTCACCCGGCTCACGCACAACGTTCCGGATGGTAATCAATCCGTCAAAAACTTCCGGTACCTCACTTTCAAACAGCCTTTCCAGGAATTTGGGCGATGTCCTGGATAAAATGATCCTCGGATTCCCGTTGACCATTTCTACGCGCTGGACCACAGCCCTGACTGTCTCCCCTTTTCTGTACCGGTCCTTCTGGATCTGCTCGCTTTTCGGCAATATCAGTTCATTCCCCTCAGCATCAATTAACAGGACTTCCCTGGTCAGGATCTGATATACCTCACCGAGGATAAGCTCTCCCACCAGGTCCTTATATTTCAGAAAAAGAATGTCCTTTTCAAGGTCCTTGATCCGCTGAATCAGGGTTTGCCTCGCCATCATAACCGCTCGCCTGCCAAAATCCTCAAGTTTGACCTCTTCTGCCACTTCTTCCCCTATTTCAAAATCAGGCTCGATCTTTTTTGCCTCGGATAAACTTATTTTATCATGATCCCAGATATCCTCAGAATTGTCATCGACAATTTCCCTGAAGCGCCAGCTTTCCAGATCCCCTTTATCCGCATTAATTACGATATCAAAATTGTCATCTTCACCAAATTTTTTCCGGATCATGGTTCGGAACACATCTTCCAAAATTCTGATCATCGTTGGACGATCCACATTCTTATGCCTTGCAAATTCAGCAAATGACTCAATTAATACTCCAGCGTTCATCTTTTTTATTTAAATGTCACCAATACCTTAGATTTTTTTATGTCCTTATAAGGGATATATGTATCAACAGGTGGCTGTTTTTTCCCGCCCTGCTCATACCTTATACTGATGCCTTGATCATTTACATCCGTTAACTCTCCACGAATATTTTTATCATCATGAAAAACTACCAATAAAGGTTTCCCAACGTTCTTCCTGTACTGGCGCACGGTTTCCAGGGGATAATCAATGCCCGGAGAGGAAACTTCCAGGGAATAACTATCTCCGAAAACATCCATCCTGTCGAGTTCCTCTGATACTGCCCGGCTGATGGCCGAACAGGTTTCAATGTCAACCCCCTGATCTCCATCGATCAGGATTACGATCTTTTCATTGCCAGGGTTCCCTTTCACCGCTACATCCACAAGGAAATACGCGTCATCCGGAAACTTTTCCGTTACAATTTTTGCAATATCGTCCTTCGGTCCGCCCAAATCAATTCCAATAAAAGAGGGGACTTTTGTCCCCTCGATCAAAAATATATTTTCACCGCAAAGTTAGTATATTTCATTATCAAATCAAACATTTATTTTTTCAGTTAAATATTTCACTATTAAGCCTGATTGACCCACTTTTGCACTGTAAGCAAATCATAATCAACTGTATATTAAGTTATCATGCTTAACGATCTGAAAATATTCAACACACTAACCCGTCAGAAAGAACGATTTGAACCCATCACCCCACCCTATGTCGGAATGTATGTGTGCGGACCTACCGTCTATAGCGATGTTCACCTTGGGAATGTCCGGACTTTTCTGAGTTTTGACATCATTTACCGGTATCTGACACACCTGGGATATAAGGTCCGATATGTAAGGAACATTACGGATGTCGGGCATCTCGAATCAGATGCAGATGAGGGAGAGGATAAAATTGCCAGGAAAGCCAAGCTTGAAAACCTGGAACCCATGGAAATCGTTCAGCGCTATACGCTTGGATTTCATAAGGTCATGGATCTGTTCAATATTTTACCTCCCAGCATTGAACCAACAGCCACGGGTCATATCCAGGAACAGATCGAAATGATCCGGATCCTGGAAGACAAAAATCTTGCTTACGAAGTGAATGGCTCGGTCTATTTTAATGTTAATAAGTATAACGAAACGAACCGGTATGGTTTATTGAGTGGCAGGAAAATTGATGATTTACTGGCCGGGCAACGTGAACTGAATGCCCAGGATGACAAGCGTAACAGGGAGGATTTTGCACTCTGGAAAAAAGCTTCCCAGGAACATATCATGAAATGGAATTCTCCCTGGGGAAAAGGTTTTCCGGGCTGGCATCTGGAATGCTCGGTCATGAGCACCAAATACCTCGGAAAAACATTCGATATACACGGCGGAGGAATGGATCTTAAATTTCCCCATCATGAGTGTGAGATTGCCCAGTCGGTGGGAGCCTATCAGCAGGCACCTGCCAAATACTGGATGCATACCAATATGCTAACGGTAAACGGACAGAAAATGAGCAAATCGCTCGGTAATTCTTTCCTGCCCGAAGAATTGATCACCGGCAGTCATCAGCTGCTGGATCAACCATACAGCCCGATGACGGTCAGATTTTTCATGCTTCAGTCACATTATTCCAGTACCCTGGACTTTTCGAATGATTCGCTGAAGGCGGCCATGAAAGGTTATCTGAAGCTATCAAATGGATTGAAAATAGCCAGATCGCTTAAATTCCATGAGAAACAGGTTGCGGTCAATGAAAAACAGGTGGAGGAGATCGATCAGCTATGTGATCAGTGTTATGCAGCCATGAATGATGATTTCAATACGGCCCTGACGATCAGCCATCTGTTCAATCTGCTCAAAAATATCAACAACCTGCACACCGGGAAATTAAATGCTTCGGATCTCGGTGAAAAAACCTTTAATAAGCTCATCGATACATACCTGATCTTTGTTCAGGATATACTGGGAATTAAAGAGGAAACCCTGGAAAACCACGAACATCTTCTGGACATCCTGCTCGATTTTTATAGGGAAGCAAAATCACAGAAAGCATATGATAAGGTCGATATGATACGGGGACGGTTGAAAGAAATCGGGATCGTATTAAAGGATATGAAAAATCAAATTGACTGGGCATATGAGGAATAAAATCGTTGCCCTCTTATTCCTTATCCTCATACTGACCCTGTCAGTTTGCAACAATAAGAAACCGGAGAAAGAAGAAAAATCTGTTTTAACTGAGAAAAAATCAATCATTGTCCCGGTTTTTATGGCCGATTCTGCCTATCATTATATCCGGGAACAGGTCGATTTCGGTCCAAGGGTACCCAATACCCCCCCACACCTGTACTGTGGGAATTACCTGATCGAAAAATTCAGAAACTATGCGGCAGAAGTACAGGTCCAGGATTTTCAGCAGACAGCCTATAATGGGGAAATGTTGAACCTTCGTAATATCATTGCCAGTTTCAATCCGGATAATTCCAGGCGCATCCTGCTGGCAGCCCATTGGGATACACGTCCCGTGGCTGATAAGGATTCCATCCGTACCGATGTACCCATCGATGGGGCCAATGATGGGGCCAGCGGTGTGGGAGTACTGATGGAGATCGCCAGGGTCATATCCATGTATCCATTGGAAAATATCGGCGTGGACATTATCCTGTTCGATGGTGAGGATTACGGGGAACCGGAATCATATCCCGGGCAGGCCACCCCGGAACCGGGAAATACATGGTGGTGCCTGGGGTCTCAATACTGGTCTGTCAATAAGCATAAACCCCGTTATATGGCCTATTATGGTATTCTGCTTGATATGGTCGGCGCTGAGAATGCTGAATTCCATATGGAAGGTGTGTCCATGATGTATGCCGAAAAGGTCGTTGAAAAAGTATGGTCAACTGCCGCTCAGCTGGGATACCGGGAATTTTTTATTCCCCAGAGAAGTCCCGAGATCACGGATGACCATGTATTTATCAATCGTGATGCCAGGATCCCCACGATTAATATTGTTGATTATGATCCCTTCAACCAGAATTCCTATTTCCCGTCTTATCATCATACCCATGCCGACAACATATCGATCATAGATAAAAATACGTTAAAGGCGGTAGGGCAGACCTTATTACAGGTTTTGTACCATGAATAGTCAATATTTCACTTGAAAAACTGTTAATTGCGTATTTTTGAAGAATAATAGTAAAGCTTATGTTTGAAAATCTGAGTATTAAACTCGATCGTGCTTTCAAGAACCTTAAAGGACAGGGTAAAATTACTGAGATCAATGTTGCCGCGACCATTAAGGAAATCCGGCGTGCATTGATAGATGCGGATGTTAATTATAAGGTTGCCAAGGATGTCACGGACAGTATCAGGGAAAAGGCCCTGGGCAGGGATGTATTGATTGCGGTTTCCCCGGGTCAGCTGCTGACAAAAATTGTCGCGGAGGAATTGACCGACCTGATGGGTGGAAGTAAGGAAGACATCAATATCGCTGGAGATCCGGCAGTAATCCTTGTATCAGGTCTCCAGGGATCCGGTAAAACGACCTTTTGCGGCAAGCTGGCCACTCATTTTAAAAAACAGGGAAAACCGGTGATGCTGGCTGCATGTGATATTTACAGGCCGGCCGCGATTGAACAGTTAAAGGTGATCGGAGAGCAGGTTTCCGTAGATGTATATGCTGAACCTGAAAATAAAAATCCTGTTGAGATTGCCAGGAACGCCGTTCAGGAAGCCAGACAGAAGGGAAAAAAGATCGTCATCGTGGATACTGCAGGTCGTCTTGCCATCGATGAAGATATGATGAATGAGATCACCACCCTTAAACGGGTGCTGAATCCCTCAGAAACATTGTTTGTCGTTGATTCGATGACAGGACAGGATGCGGTAAATACAGCCAAAACTTTCAATGAACGGCTTGATTTTAACGGCGTTGTCCTGACAAAACTTGACGGTGATTCCCGTGGTGGTGCTGCCCTTTCTATCAGGACAGTAGTGGATAAGCCGATCAAATTTATCAGTACAGGGGAAAAGATGGATGCCATAGATATATTCCATCCCGACCGTATGGCCCAGCGTATCCTCGGCATGGGTGATGTCATATCCCTGGTTGAACGTGCCCAGCAAACATACGACGAGGAAGAGGCAAGGCGTTTGAATAAAAAGATCAGGAAAAATCAATTTGATTTTAATGATTTTTTATCCCAGCTGCAGCAGATTAAAAAAATGGGAAATGTGAAAGACCTTGTTGGCATGATCCCCGGAATGAGCAAGGTAATGAAGGACATTGACATCGATGATGATTCATTCAAGCCCATCGAAGCCATCATCCGGTCTATGACCCTCGATGAACGGGAGAATCCTGATATGCTGAATGGAAGCCGACGAAAACGGATAGCAGACGGGAGCGGTACAACAATCCAGGAAGTAAACAACCTCCTGAAACAGTTCAATCAGATGAGAAAGATGATGAAGACCATGAACAAAATGGGAGGTAAACGAAGTCTCGCGAACATGAATATCTTCGGAAAATAGATCCCGGAACTATTCCGCTTGTTATTTTGAGATATAAAGAACTGATTTAACAGCCTCTATCGTCTTTTTGAGATCCGGCAGGACGACTTCAATCAGTGTTGGCGCATAGGGAAAGGGGACATCCAGGTTTACCACCCTTCTGATCGGCGCATCCAGATAATCGAATGCATTCCGCTGAATATGATAGGTGATCTCGGAAGAAATGGACGCCAGGGGCCAGGCTTCCTCGATGATCACCAGGCGGTTCGTCTTTTTTACCGATTCGACGATCATTCCAAAATCGATCGGCCGTACTGTCCTCAAATCAATTACTTCGCATGAAATATTATCCCTGGCAAGTTCATCGGCTGCACCCAGGGCTACTTTTAATATCTTGCCGAATGAAACAAGGGTAACATCGGTACCTTCCCGTTTGACATCAGCCGAACCCAGCGGGATCAGGTATTCATTTTCAGGCACTTCACCCTTATCTCCGTACATTAATTCCGATTCCATGAAAATCACCGGATCATTATCCCTGATGGAAGACTTCAGCAGACCCTTAGCATCGTATGGATTGGCGGGTACGACCACCTTAAGACCAGGTGTGTTTGCATACCAGTTTTCAAAATTCTGCGAATGCTGTGCAGCCAGCTGTCCGGCATTTCCGGTTGGACCGCGGAAAACAATGGGCAGGGGAAACTGTCCGCCTGACATGTACATCATCTTTGCCGCCCCGTTGATCAGCTGGTCGATCGCCACAAGGGAAAAGTTAAAAGTCATAAATTCAATGATGGGACGTAGTCCGTTCATGGCCGCTCCGATACCCAGACCGGCAAATCCCAGTTCGGTAATGGGTGTATCCAGCACACGCTTCTCACCAAACTCATCAAGCATACCCTGACTTACCTTATAAGCACCGTTATATTCAGCCACTTCCTCTCCCATAAGGAAGATTTTATCATCACGGCGCATTTCTTCCACCATAGCTTCTCTCAGGGCTTCTCTGAATTGTATTTCTCTCATGCTTCAGATTTAAAATTGAATGCAAAAATATTCATAAGGTATCCAATAACAAAGTACACCTGGGGCAAAAAGGAAAAAAAGGCTGATCTTTCCGGACCAGCCTTTTATGTTGATTATTCTAATGAGTCACTATTGAAGGGCATTACGGAATGATTCCGTATCAACAAATTGGACGAATACAATATCCTTCATCGCTTTTTCCTTAAGATCAGGATCAGCATTCACTGCACTTTTGAGACTGGAAGCCATTTGATCTGCATTTCCCCTCTTTGCCGCTGCAATGGCGTTGCCATAATATGCCATGGCAAAGTCGTTGTCTTTATCGATGGCTTCTTCGAAATTATTGGTGGCTGCATCATATTCCTGCTTCAGGAGATATCCCAAACCTCTGTTAAATAGGTTGGTTGGTGATTCTTCAACACTCGATAAACTGCTGATGGCTTCATCATACATGCCTTTTTTGATTTCAATGACACCTTTTGTACTGTTGAATCCCTGGGCATGTTGAGCAGGAGGATTCATTTGCATGGCTTTGGTGATTTCATCATATCCCTGATCGATTTTTCCCTGCATCATGTAGGCAACACCCAGGTTACCGTGTGCATGTGCATTGGCATCGCGGTTGCGAACGGAAATTTCAAATTGGGTGACTGCTTTTTCAAGATTGCTTGTAGCATCCCTGCCAGCCTTTGCATCCTCGATGGACATGGCCAGATATACGGCGCCCAGGTTATTATGGGAGGCGAAATGAGGATATTGTTTCGTGGCAACCTTATAGATGGCTTCTTTTTCGGATAAGGAAGGCGTAAGATGGGCTGCATAGGCCATTTCCCCATAGATCAGGGTATCGGCAGGTGCACGGCCATCAACGATCATCTTGGCCAGAACAGCGATCTCCGCATCGGTTTTCTTGTCCATTACCTTGAGGATCTCCGTTTTTGCATACCGTAAATCCGGATACAGATCAGTGAAAATTCTCCTGTAGGTGGAAAGCTTATGCAGTGCATCTTCCTTATCTTCGAAAGAACCGGATCCATTAAGAATATTTAATACCTCCTGTTTTTCAGCCGCCGAGATTTTATCGTATTGATTCAATAAATTTTTGAATTCATCATAACTCCTGATGATGGGCTTAATGATGAACCTGATGGAATCAACCATGCCTTTATAATCATACCTGTCCATCATGTCGCGGTAATATTTTTCAACCCTGTCAGGACGTTCCTTGGCCAGGTTGGTGTTCACCCTTTCGGCACCTTCGGGGGAGTGTGATCCGGTGATGGTTACTGTCCGGGTTACATTCTTTTCAGCGATGAAAGCCGAAAGCATCTGCTGTTTCTCGCGGTTGGATTCCTCTCCTTCAATGCTGAAGGAAGGCCGTAACTGGGAAATCCCCTGGGGAAAGTAAAAGTTTACGTTCACAGGTTCCAGTTCTTCCCTGGGAGTCCATCCTTCAACCTGGTCATCTTTATATTCATAGTTGACGAATGCTGCATAGTGAGCAGGCTGAACCAGCCACGGAGTTGTAACCAGTCCCGGGGCAACGGCTAAAGGTGGAGTTTCTTTTTCCTTATTCTTCCTTGGATCAATAGCGAATCCCTGAAGTACCAGGTCTCCATCCTCCATGCCGGGACTGTACGGCATGCTGTATTCCTTCGTTCTTCTTGGCTGGTTTGTATCCCTGTCCGGAAAATCGTTTGCGACAAATTCAATCCTGTCAAGTTCATAGGATTGACCTTCATACTCATACCTGGCTTCATACGCATAGACCAGGTTCTTCTTGAGCATTTTTACGGGTAACGTAGCCGATACTTCAAAATCAACAGAATTTCCATGCAACTCAAGAGGATTAGGGGTAACTTTCAGATCCTGATCTTTCGCCATTTTAACCATCTGGTTTAAGGCGCAACCAGAAAAAAATAGGGTGCTAAAAATTGCCAAAACGAAACTTAATCTTCTCATTGGATTAGTTAGTTTAGTTATAATTTTATGTTTTTTTCAAGCTTTTGCTTACTAGTACATTGCAATAATAGTTATAAAAAACAACACTCAAAACTATTTTTAAAGCAAATTGGTTCTTAAATTTGTATAAATATTCCAAAAAATGAAAAGAATTCAGAACTTCTTTGAAAGCAAAGCCTTTGGTGTATGTACAAAATTGGGAGAAAAGTTAAGGATTCCAACATCAAGTATCAGAATTTTTTTCATTTATGCTTCATTTCTTACCTTTGGATCCCCGGTTATCCTGTACCTGGCATTAGCTTTTACCCTGAATTTCAGGAAGTGGTTCCGCCGCAGATACAACCGGGTCTGGTACTATTGAACCAAGATTGAAGAAATATTTCCTGCCTGAAAACTAATAGGAAAGTACAATTGAGCGCCTGTAAATATTACCCGGGTGATTATTGTTCCTTTTGATCTTTTCCCTTTTCTTTAAAGTGTACAGGAATTTTTTATATACATGAACATTTGCCCGGACCACAGACAGAAAATCACCTGGTGAATTAAATAACAGGAACCGATGACAGGCAATCAGGTCAAAAATACCCCGCATGAACAATCGCAGATATAATCCCTTTTTTTTGCTGTTTTTGACCAGGGTGATCAGGCTGTTCCTGAAATTAAGATAGGTCTTGAACGGATTGGATTGGTGCAAAGTACCTCCGCCCACATGATAAACCACACTTTCTCCGCAATAATAGATGGCATATCCCGAAAGCAGCAACCTCCAGCAAAGATCTATTTCTTCCATATGGGCGAAAAAATCAGGATCAAATCCTCCCAGTTCCCTGAAGAATGACGACCTGACGAGCATGCACGCACCCGATGCCCAGAAAACAGGCCGGGTATCATCATATTGGCCATAATCCCGTTCCATGGTCGTGAAGATCCTTCCCCGGCAAAAGGGATAACCGTATTTATCGATAAATCCTCCGGCAGCGCCGGCATATTCAAAATGAGAACGCCGGTTATACTGCAATAATTTTGGCTGACATGCGGCAATTTCCGGGTTCCTGTCCAGCAGCTCCACCATGGGAATCAGCCAGTCCGGGGTAACCTCAACATCCGAATTCAGCAACATATAATAACCCGCAGATATCTGATCGAGAGCCCGGTTATACCCCTCACTGAACCCGTAATTATTTTTAAACTCAATCAGCCGGACGGACGGGAATTCCTTTCTGAGAAAAGCTACCGAATTATCTGTTGAAAAATTATCTGCAACATAGACTGGAAAATCGCTGGAGTACCGGAGTACTGTCGGTAAGAACTTTTGCAGATAATGTCTGCCATTATAATTTAAAATTACAACAGCCAGTTTTTCCATCAGACAAAATTACCAAGGTCAAGGCCGGGAATATTGGGCAATAAACCACCGGCACTTTTTCTTATCTCCTCCTTGGCTATGATCTCTGCCTCCTTTATTGCCTTATTAACTGCGGCAATAATCAGATCACCCATCATTTCCTTGTCCTCAGGCTTGACGAGATCATCATCTATTTCAAGAGATATCAGCTCTTTTAGTCCATTCACCTTTACTTTTACCATTCCTGCCCCAGCTTCTCCAGTGGCGGTTACATTCACCAGGTTTTCCTGGGCTTCCTTCATTTTCGCCTGAACCTCGCGCAATTTGCCAAATAAATCCATCATATTCATATTTCTGATTTTATTCCCTCATTAATAAGACTTTTCCAGTTTGATTATAGGATTTACCCCTGTTATCAACTGCTTCTATGATGTAAATATAGGTATTAAATGGCATTTCCTCCCCATCATAAAAACCATCCCATCCATTTTCCTGGTCTACAGTTTCAAATAATAAACTACCGTTACGGTTAAATATTTTCATGCTGAATTCCTGCATAAGGGTTCCTTCCGGTTTAAAAGTATCGTTCAACCCGTCGCTATTGGGCGTAAATGCATTGGGTATCCATAGAACCGGTTCAATTTCCTTGATCACCCTGTTTGACAAGGCGATCAGCGCAGGATCATCATTGGATTCCGCCCTGATACGGTAATGCATTTTTTGCCGGGAATTATAATCGGCTATCTCATACAGGTTCCCTGTCCCCATGCTGATCTCCTCTTCCAGGGTTCCGTCTTCCTGATAAACTTCCAGTATATACTGCTGTACACCGTTACGCCAACCCGCATAATCATTCCAGGAAAGGGACTGGTTATCTTCAAGTACCAGGTATATGGAACAGGCAAGATCCCCAAGGTTCGAACGGTTAAGACATTCATCCAGATAACTGATCCGGTAACACTGGCTGCCTGAACCGGCATCCGAATCCAAATCGGCAAACTGGTTGGTTAATACAGTATCCAGGGTCGCATAAATATCCTCATCGATTTTTTTCTGAATAAAATATGAGACAGGAATGGCTGTTCCGGGGGGTGTCCATTCCAGATCTATTTCCTGGTCATCGACTGAAACGGTTGTATTTCGGATGGCTGGTGGAAAATAAATCTTAATTGCCGTGATACAGGCCGTATCCGAATAACTTTTTGCTCCGTTTGAATTTGTATAGACCATCGCATAGCAATATTCCGTGAAACATTCCACATCATCATCGATATACTCCCGGCGGTTTTCAGCGGCAATAACAGCCTCAGGGGCATTATCCCTGAATATTTCATAATTATCAAATTTCAGTGGATATACCTCCCAGCTGAGTCGGTTACGGTCATTCTCGGCCAGGCCATCGATCCTGATGGCACTCACTGTATCCGAATGGATCAATCTTTCCAGACATGCATCGTATGCGGATATCCTGACAATCGGCAGGGAATTTTCGGTATCGATGGAATGAAGGGTATATGAAGTCGAATTACCGGGCAGGAAATCCACCACCTCAAAACCAGCAGGGAAATCCTCCGCCATTTCAACCCTGTAAATCACATTGGAGGCAAGCGCGTAGGATAGGATTACAGCTCCCTGATCCTGGTCCCGGTTGATCAAACGCATCTCATTCAGGGTAGCCGGGACCAGATTCGGTATGGTAGTGAAATTCTGACTCTTCATCCCGCAATTGTCCTTGCCATCGATAAACAATCCCTTTACAACAACCGAATGGGACCCCGCAGGATAGGTATACGGAGGTGCCTCTTCACCCTGGTTTATGGTGAGAGAATCGGCAGGCGTATAAAAGATTCTGTATTGCTGATACTGGTCCGGTTCAATTTTTATTGCAGCACCATGGTTTTCACAGGTAAGCACCGCAAAATCCGGATCCGTGGAAGAATAGACCTCAAGAAACAGGGTATCCGTTTTGGGCACAATATCAACATTGATTACCTGAACGATAACATAGGATCCCGGCTGGGAGAAGGTATGGGTTACTTCCTCCGTTGGCTCAAATCCGACAAATACACCATCCCCTTCAAAATCATATTGCCGTACGGTTTCGGTGGAAAATGTATCCGTTTCCGAAATTACAACTTTCAGGGGGGCACATCCACTGGCATAATCAACCTCAAATCTTCCATATATGCTGTTCTGAGCAAGTAAACTGCCTTCAAATATCAGCAATGATAAAAACAGAATAACCAGCCGATATGATTTTTTAATGATCAAAAATATTGAATGGGATATGAACACCTGCATCTATAATCAGATTCTGTTCATTTTCTCAATTAATGCATCAATTGTCAGTTCTTCCTGTTCCCCCCGGTTCATATCCTTCAGAGAACAGACACCTTTTTTAAGTTCTTCAGAACCAATCATTAAAACGAATGGAATCTCCCTTTTATTGGCATAATTGAGCTGTTTCTTTATCTTCACCGGATCAGGGAACAGCTCCGCGCGGATGTCTGCTCTCCTGAGTTTTGAAAGGATCTGAAAGGCATATTTTTCTGTTTCCGGATCAAAGTTGGTGATCAGGATTTTTGTGGCTGGCAGGTTATGGTCTGAAAACAGATTCAACTCCTCCATGACATCGAATATCCGGTCAATGCCGAATGAAAAACCTACGCCTGACATACCTGGTAATCCGAATACTCCGGCCAGGTTATCGTATCTCCCACCCCCTCCGATGCTTCCTATCCTGACACCCGTTGCCTTGACTTCCAGGATCATTCCCGTATAATAGGATAATCCCCGTGCCAGGCTGATGTCTAGTTCAGTCTGCTTAATACCGTCTTCCAGACTCTCAAGATATTCAAAAAACTTCCTGATTTCTCCAACCCCTTCCCGTGCCATTTCACTGCCTGACATGTTCCTTTCAAGGAAATCCAGTTTATGTTGGTGATCTCCCGTGAGGGTAATGATCCTTTCAATCCTGGCAATAAAATCCCGATGAAACCTGTTTTCTTCAAGCAATTCCTTCAGATGATGAAGCCCGATCTTGTCAAGTTTATCGAGAAGGACAAAAAATTCGCCCGCCCTTTTTTTATCCCCCGCAGATTCTGCGATACCCTCCAGGATCTTTCTGTTGTTTACCTTTAAAACATAATCCCTCAACCCCAGGTTATGAAAGACCTCATGAACAAGGATGGCTATTTCAGCCTCACATAATAATGAATCCGTGCCGATCACGTCGGCATCACATTGAAAAAACTCCCTGTATCTCCCCTTTTGCGGGCGGTCTGCACGCCAGACAGGCTGAATCTGGTAGCGTTTGAAGGGAAACACAATATCATGCTGGTTCATGGCGACGTATCGTGCAAAGGGGACGGTGAGGTCATAGCGTAACCCTTTCTCGCTGATCTGTGGGGTCAGTTTGCCATAATCCAGGAATGTTTTTTCATCGTTGTCGACTTTTGCCATGAAATCTCCCGAATTCAGGATTTTGAACAATAACTGGTCTCCTTCATCCCCATACTTGCCGCTCAGAACGGAAAGGTTTTCCATGGCAGGAGTTTCCAGCGGTAAAAATCCATATTTTTCAAAGGCGGCCCGGATGATGTTAAGGATAAAATTTCTTTTTACCATCACATCGGGAGGGAAATCCCTGGTACCCCTCGGCAAAGCCGGTTTTATGGTATTCATGAATTGTCTTTATATGATTCCTAATCTGATTCCTGTCCGGGTAAAAGCTTCGATGGCATGATCAAGGTCCTCACGGTCATGGGCTGCAGAGATCTGAACCCTGATCCTGGCCTGACTTTTGGGCACCACCGGATAATAAAACCCGATGACATAAATCCCTTCTTTTAACAGCTCGGAAGCCATTTTCTGACTTAATATGGCATCATACAGCATGATCGGGACAATCGGATGGTTACCTGGTTTTATATCAAAACCTGCCTCTGTCATCTTTTCCCTGAAATACAAGGTGTTCTTTTCCAGTTTATCCCGCAATGCAGTTGTTTCAGTCAGCATTTCAAAAACAACTATCGAAGCCCCCACGATCGAAGGGGCCAGTGTATTGGAAAATAAATAGGGCCTGGATCGTTGCCTGAGCATTTCAATGATCTCCTTCCGCCCGGAAGTAAAACCTCCCGATGCCCCTCCAAGTGCTTTACCAAGCGTACCGGTAATGATATCGACCCTTCCCATGACATCCCTATATTCATGCACACCACGGCCGGTTTTACCCATAAACCCAGTTGCATGGCATTCATCACTCATCACAACGGCGTCGTATTGATCAGCAAGCTTACAGATCCTGTCGAGCTGGGCAATGGTACCGTCCATGCTGAATACGCCATCCGTCACAACGACCTTCAGCGAGGAGCCATCAGCCTTCTTCAATTGTTCTTCCAGGTCGGTCATGTCATCATGTTTATATCTGAACCTTTGTGCTTTACATAATCGGACGCCATCAATGATGGAGGCATGATTCAACTCATCGGAAATGATCGCGCTTTCCGGTCCAAACAGGGGCTCAAACACCCCGCCATTTGCATCGAAAGCAGCTGCATACAGGATCGTATCTTCCATCCCCAGAAAAGCTGAGATCCTGGATTCCAGCTTTTTATGGATATCCTGGGTGCCGCAGATAAACCGGACAGAAGACATCCCGTAACCATGGCTATCAATGGCAGCCTTGGCTGCTGCCAGTACTCTGGGATGTGAAGAAAGTCCCAGGTAATTATTGGCGCAGAAATTCAGCACCTTATTTCCTCCCTGGATGGAGATGGAGGCGCCCTGGGCAGAAGTGATGATCCTTTCTTCCTTAAAAAGACCGGCTTCCCTGATCTTTGTCAATTCCTCATCGAGAACGGATTTTAATCTATCGTACATATTCAGCTGATTTTAAATTATGATGTCGCCTGATTTTATTGTTTTTCATCAAATCAGAATTCATTATTAGTGGTACACCCGATCGATCAGGTCGGGGTATTTTACAAATCATTTCGTTGATCAGAAAAACCAGCTCCTTCCAATTATCCACTTCACAAATATATAAATTAACCATGTGAATAACTTTTATTGCTAAGCTCTATGATTTAACCGATAATTAGTAATTTCGATCCGGTAAACATCTATCCTTAATGGAAAAAATACTCATCACGGGCTCTTCGGGACAACTTGGATCGGAACTGATCATTGCGCTTAGCGAGGCTTACGGGGAAGAGAATATTGTCGCCGCGGATATCCATGAACCAAAAAACAAGGATGATTACCTGTTTTTTGAAAAAATCGATGTGATCGACAAAAACCTGCTGCTGGAAGTTGCCCGAAAATACAAAATTACCCAGATCTATCACCTGGCTGCCATATTATCAGCAACGGGAGAAAAACATCCCGGGCTTGCCTGGCGGGTGAACATCGACGGCCTGATGAATGTTCTGGATGTTGCACGTGATCTGAAGGTGAAAAAGGTCTACTGGCCTTCCTCGATTGCCGTTTTCGGTCCAAACACGCCCAAACAGGATACACCACAGCATACGGTAACCGATCCCGGCACAGTGTACGGGATCAGCAAACTTACCGGAGAAAGGCTGGTCGAATATTATTTTTATCATTACGGGCTTGATGTTAGAAGCCTTCGCTATCCGGGACTGATCGGTTATCAATCACTTCCGGGGGGCGGAACGACAGATTATGCGGTTGAAATTTTTCATAAGGCCATCATGGGGGATAAATTCACCTGTTTCCTCAGGCAGGATTCCCGCCTGCCGATGATGTACATGCCGGATGCGGTCAGGGCAACGCTGGAACTGATGGAAGCGGATGCCGGTAAAATAAAGATCAGGTCGAGTTACAACATCGGGGCAATGAGTTTCACGCCCGGAGACATTTACCGGATGGTGAAAAAACATTACCCGCGCCTTGAAATTGAATACCGGCCTGATTTCAGGCAGGAAATTGCAGATTCCTGGCCCCGGAACATTGAGGATTCATATGCGAGGCATGACTGGGGCTGGAACCATCACTATGACCTCGAAAGAATGACGGAGGACATGATCATGAATCTGAAAGAAAGGATACCCGCTACCGGATGATAATCTTCTGAGTTGGGTACAGACCGGTTTTTTCCAGCCGGATGAAATAAATACCAGGAGTCAATTTCCGGATGAAATATACTTCATTGATCCCCTGGTCGATCGTTCCATGCTGAAGAACATGCCCGTTGAATGAAAGCAGTTTGAAAGGGGTACCATTTTTACCGGCGAATTTTATGGTGATTTGATCACCCTGCACCGGGTCAGGATAGATTTGGACCATTTCTTCGACCGATTTGATCCGGACCGAAATGATCCCATGATATTCGGCAAAACCATCCACATCGGTGGCTTTCAGCCTGTAAAATGAATATCCGGCCAGCGGGAGTTCATCAAAAAAATTGTATTCCCTGATGGTCCCTGTGTACTCTGCCTTTCCGGAAATGTTGCCAATTTCATTGAAGTCAAGACCGTCAGCTGACCTTTCAAGGGTGAAATAATCGAAGTTCTCTTCATTGACCGTTGCCCAGCGCAGGTTGACGCCTCCGTTTTCTTTTTCAGCCGTAAAATAAAGGATTTCCACGGGAAGCGGGGTCTGGCCGTTTTCAACCACGAAATCATAGATATCCGGGAAATCATTCTGCAGGTCAACGTCTATATTCTTCTCCTTAGCATCGGGAATCTTACCTTCTCCTGGTCCCGTATCGTTGATGACATTTGCATAGATATTCCCATCCCCTTCAAAAGTCCCCTGAATTCCCAGAAATTCAAATGTTCCATCAACAATAATATGTCCATTTAACCGCACATCAACCCTATTATTAAGGGTCATATTGCCGAATACAATTAAAAAACCATTTACTACCAGATCCATCGCAGCTGTCCCGAAAATCACATCTCCATATACCACAAGTGTGTCCTCGATTACTATATCATGTGAATCACCATTTTCGAAAAAGGTTAGATCCTGATCAATACCATAAGATCCAACATTGATGTAGCCATTAATGGTAATGTTCTGCCCTATTATATTTGTAAACAATGGATTGGGCTGCACCCCGCCCACCCAGCTGGCCGCATCCCCCCAATTTCCATAATATTCATCCATTGTGGTCACTGTCTGCCCATGGACATTCATGGAAAGCAGATGGATAAAAACCAGGGTACCCGTAACCCTGAAAAGAATCCTGTGAATCGAAATTCGGGTTAAATTCCTTTGATCAAGTGCATACCTGGTTATATCCATTGCAAAAGCTATAAAAATAAATTTACGACCAGTAATTAATCGCTCCAAAAACTGGGAGGTAACCTTGATTCATTCTCCCTGTCCGAGGGAATATCCCCGTTCGCCGTCAAATGTATATAAATGTTCGGTTTTAATAAAATCAAATCCTTCGGAATGGATGGCTTTCAGCAGCTCAACAATATCCTCATTGTTCAGGGAATCTTTTTCATCGGGGGCAACAAACCTGCACCGCCAGTGGTCAGTACAGTAGGTACCCGGGAATCCATCGGGATAAACTTTCACACCCCGGTTAGTGATCATTTTCAAAGCCAATTTACCGGTACCAGTCTTATTCAATCTCTCGCCGAGTTTTTTCGGATTCCGTTCCTGCTCCTCCCAATCCAGGAAAATATCCACACCCTTTAATTCTTTCGTGCTTTTAACTTTTTTGCTGAGGATCATCTTCCGCATGTCTGTCATAGGCTTGAAAGAAACGGGCCTCAAAAGTCTCGGCGCCTGACCCAGCCGCAGGATTACCTCCTTTGAAAATTCACTTGTCCAGACCTTACGGTTCGAGTCCTTGTTGTAAATATCTGAAGTATGGATGCCGTCCTCAATGGTCTTGAGCCAGGCATTCGCGATTTTTTCTGCAATATCGGGCTGATTGATATGCACGAGCATCATTACTGCCGCATTGATCAATCCGGAAGGGTTGGCAATATCCAGGCCGGCAATATCCGGCGCGGATCCATGGATCGCCTCGAACATGGCTGCTTCCTCCCCGATATTGGCTGATCCCCCAAGACCGACCGACCCGGTCACCTGGGCGGCTATATCGGATATAATATCCCCATAAAGATTCTGTGTCACAACCACATCCAGTGAATGGGGCCTGTCAGCTATAACGGCGGATCCGATATCGATGATCATGTGGTTGCTTTCGATGTTGGGATATTCCCTGGCCACTTCATTAAATATTTTATGGAATATGCCGTCTGCCTGCTTCATGATGTTATCCTTGGTCATACAGGTAACCTTGCTCCGTCCATAGACCTTTGCATATTCGAAGGCATACCTGATGATCTTTTCAGAACCGGGTTTGGAGATCAGTTTTAATGCCTGGATCACTTCATTGGTCTGCTGATGCTCAATGCCTGCATAAAGATCCTCTTCATTTTCCCTGATGATGACCAAATCTGTCAGGGGGTGATTGGTTGGAACATAAGGAAAGAAGGATCTGCACGGCCTGACATTGGCAAAAAGCCCTAAAGCCATTCTCGTGGTTACATTCAGGCTTTTATATCCTCCTCCCTGTGGCGTGGTGATGGGTGCCTTTAGAAATACGTTGGTTCTTCTGAGGGAATCCCAGGCCTCATCGGAAATCCCATTGGAAACACCTTTTCGATAAACTTTTTCACCAATCTCAATCACTTCTGTCTCAATTTTGGCTTCTGCAGCGATCAGGATATCCAGCGTGGCCTGCATGATTTCGGGTCCGATGCCATCGCCATATGCGACAGTGATTTTTTGTTTTTCGCTCATATGTTCATTGATTATGTTTCAATAAATTGTTTGTATATATCGAATTGCAGAAAAACATCCCTGATGTATTCCACAGGTTCACTTCCCCTGCAATATCCTGAATTGACGACCGGATCCTTGAAGAACTTAGGTTTGGATTTCTGAAGCAGGTAATATTCGACATTATCCTCCCATTTGTGCGGATCACGACCGTATTTTTCAGTAAGACGTACCGCATCAAGCACATGTCCCGGACCTGCATTAAATGAAGCCATCACGAATTTCTTTCTTTCCGTTGAATCCTGAACATATTTTTCCCAGTAATTATCAAGCCAGTTTAAATAATTACTCCCTGCCAGGATATTATCCTCAGGATTGAAAATATCGGCCGCCCCGAAACTTTCCGCCGTTTGCGGGATCAACTGCATCAATCCCTTGGCGCCCATCCATGATTCCGCCCTTGGATTAAAATTCGATTCCTGGTGAATAAGGGCTGCGAGCAACCGCCAGTCCCATTTGATTTTATCCGCATGCTTTTTGATGATATCATCATATGGTGATATTTTCTGCCCGCCCATGGAAGAAAAATCACTTTGAAGCCTGATCCTGAATCCTTTGGGATCCTTGAAATATCTCCGGTAAAGTACATTGAAATCGGGTCTCATTTTCATCAGACGGATCCAGTCATTCAGGGCATTCAACAATTCCGGGGCATTTTTCCTGATGGCCCAGGCAACCTGGGTCGGCAGGCTTATGGGGGTTTCCACATCGAGGTTCTGGAAATAAGTGGCACTGATATTCGCTATATCTTCATCAGCCACCGTATAATCGATCTCATTGCGGGAAACCATGTGAATTAGTTCTTCGGTAAGCACATCGCCGAATTCCTCTATGATAACTATGTCACCGCCAATCTCCTCTGATAGATTACGCAATCTCCGGACAAAGGAGGACCCTTTCTTGACATAAACTTCATGACCGATCAATCCGGTGGGTGAACGGATTAATCCGCGTTCTATTTCGTGGGTAGGCATCATCTGCCAGTTATCGGGTTTCCGCTGAACAAGCATCTGACGGATCTCATAATAGGCATCTGAAAATCCAACAATCTCCCTCCGTTCCTTGGTGATGGTCAGCGAATGAGCCAGAACATCTCCCTGGCCTTCCTGTAATAACTGTAAACCTTTTTCCAGATCATTTTCTACAACAACCTCAAGACTCAGCCCCATCTCCTCACTGAACCGCCTGGCTAATTCATACTGTAATCCCATCGGCCTCCCCTTATACAGGAAATATCCTGTGGAAGTATTTTCAAGGATTACCCGGATGGTCCCACGTTTTTTGATGGCTGCAAAATCAAAATCAACCGGATCCGGAAAGATGGTACTGCTCCTGTCCTTCAACCTCTCGATCCTGCGGTTCGACTGGTTTGAACATCCCATCAGGAAAAAGGTTGGAAGCAGCATGAAAAAAAGAAAACGGGAACATGATCTTTTTAATTTCAGAATCATAAATTCATCCAGATATATACCGGTTTATATATCTCAATATAAGCATAAATGTTTGATTCCAACAAAAAAGATCATTCCTTCCAGCGTTTCAATAGCGGTAATAATCAGGTTTAAAAGGCCCTTTTTTCTTTACGCCAATATAATCTGCCTGTTCGGAGGTCAATGTATCAAGTTCAACGCCGATCTTGGCCAGATGAAAACTGGCCACTTTTTCATCGAGATGTTTCGGCAGGGTATATACTTCATTTTTATATTGATCATTTTTCGACCATAATTCAATCTGTGCCAGTACCTGGTTCGAAAAGGAATTTGACATGACAAATGAAGGATGTCCGGTCGCACATCCTAAATTGACAAGTCTTCCTTCTGCAAGTAAAATAATATCCTTTCCGTCAACCGAATACAGGTCTACCTGGGGTTTGATCTGGACCCTTGTCCGCCCATGGTTGTTCTTCAGCCAGGCCACATCAATCTCGTTATCGAAATGTCCGATGTTACAGACAACTGCCTTATCCTTCATTAATTTGAAATGTTCACCCGTAATAATATTACAATTCCCGGTGGCGGTCACGACAATATCAGCCTCCGTAACCGCATCCACCATTTTTTTAACCTCAAATCCATCCATGGCTGCCTGTAATGCACAGATGGGATCAATTTCGGTGACAATCACACGTACCCCCGCACCTCTGAGGGATTGTGTCGAGCCCTTGCCAACATCCCCATATCCGGCCACAACAGCCACCTTCCCCGCCAGCATCAGATCGGTCGCCCTCCGGATGGCATCGACAAGAGATTCCCGGCAGCCATATTTATTGTCAAATTTGGATTTGGTTACTGAATCATTGACATTGAAAGCGGAAACAGGCAAAGTACCCTTCTTCATCCGTTCATACAACCTGTGAACGCCTGTGGTGGTTTCTTCAGAAACTCCCCTGATCTCGCCCACAAGTTCGGGATAATGATCAAGCACCATATTGGTCAGGTCCCCCCCGTCATCCAGGATCATATTAAGAGGTTTCCCATCCTTGAATGCATACAGGGTCTGTTTGATACACCAGTCATATTCTTCCTCCGTTTCACCCTTCCATGCGAATACCGGTATTCCCTCCTTTGCTATGGCAGCAGCAGCATGATCCTGGGTGGAGAATATATTGCAGGAAGACCATGCCACCTCTGCACCCAGTTCCTTCAGGGTTTCGATCAGTACGGCTGTCTGAATGGACATATGCAGACAACCTTGGCATCGTTTTTGATATTGTGGCAACCTTTGCGCGTAACAGCATCTTCAACTACAAGGCGGCCATTTATGGCGGGGTAGGCGGTATCGTCCTACTGGCTGGTGAGGTCTGGATTCCTCATCTTT
>JAGTVG010000283.1 GCA_018224645.1 Cyclobacteriaceae bacterium | reverse complement strand
TTCGGCGGTCAGTGCATCCTCGCGGGTGTTTCCCCCTTTCAACCTGCCGGTGGTTTTGGGGGCACCGGTAATCTCCCTGTCATTTTGGTTTCCGGGAAAATAGTCGGATCCGGCTTCCTTTCTGGGTTCGAAAAGGCGGATACCGGGATCACCTCCCTGTAAGGGTCCTCCCACCTCAATCTGGAATTTATTGACCGCCTGGGGGCTGTTCCAGCCAGGAGACCAGAAATAGGGGATGATCGAGGAAGGAGGTTTGCCATGATACCCTTCCATGGAAAAAGATAACGGCGAGTCCGGATCTGAAGGCGGTTTTGGTTCACTGACACGGTTCCCGGCATTCATGGCCGTCCGTCCGCTGTGGCGGGCAGGTTCACGGGCAATTTTCTGCCCGTTTTTCCTGAATCCGGCCATGGGGGTGATATTCCGTATGGATCTCAATTTTTCGTCTGAATCCGCAACCAAATTGATAAAATCATCAAAATCGGAACATGATCCCCCGGTTTTTTCTCTGTAGGCCGCTAATTTTGAGATCCAGCGCCAGCTTTCCAGGATCGGTTCTTCCGGGACATATACCTGGTAAAACCGTTGAGCCCGTCCTTCATGATTGATAAAGGTCCCATCAGATTCAGCGAAACTGCCCGAGGGAATGACCATATCAGCCATCTGTACCGTCGGGTTAAGCAGATGATCAAGAACGATTATCCTTCCGGAATTTTGCCGTAACCGGTCCACTGAAGCTGAAGAAATCCTGCGGAAGAGATCATTTTCAAGAATGATCAGGAGATCCATATTATTTTTACCTGCCGGAACCAGATCGTCCAGCGACTGATCTGCCATCATTCTCAGTCCCATGCTGTTGCATTCAGGGACGGTAAAAGTAATGGAACAACTTTTCCCTTTTTTATTCAAAGCCCAGGCAATATTCGCAGCCGCTTCCAGGATCTGTTCATTCATCAGGCTCATCCCGGAAACAATGACCGGGTTCTCGGCATCAAGTAATTCTCCGGCCAGCATCCCGGCCTGATCCTTGAATTCATCCCAGCTGCCGCTTCCCCCAGCTTCCGGATCGATGGCTTCAGCTATGCTGAATCCGAAACGGGCGATTTTATTCGCATCGCCCCGGAAAATACGGTTGGCTATATCGTCCAATTTGGTCGGATGAGGCGTGGCGATGCAAACCGGGCCCCTTTCAGACTGCATCAGTTCGCGCACTGCCGAATCGTGCCATGAAGGAATTTTCAGCAGGCCCGCTTTTTTCATAGGTTTATTACGGGCAGCCTTCCTGATGTCCAGGGCCATCATCGGTGCCGTATTGGTCAGGTCTTCACCCAGTACCAGGGCAGCATCCGCGTTCCGTACATCGTGCAGGGAAGCAGATCTTACGGGACCCGTCAGGATCTCCTGTATTTTACCCAGCAGGTTGAATTCCTTAATTCCGATACCGGCATAAAAATTCGATTCCCCCACCAGTCTTTTCAAGGCAAAATTCGATTCAAGCGAAGCCCGTGGTGAGCCAATGCCGATCATTGAAGGAAACCCGGCAATCATATCATCAGCCTTGCCGGCAACCAATTCCGGCGAATTGAAATGAACAGGTTTTCCCCCATCGATCACCTCCCAGCCTGTTTTGATCTTTTCCGGATGATTGACGAATTCATACCCGAACCTGCCCCGGTCACAGATAAAATAGCCGTTCACATCGTGATTGTACCTGCTGAGGATCCGCCTCAGGCTGCCATACCGTTCACCGGCAATAATATTGCAGCCTAACCCGCAATGGACACACACCGAAGGAGCCGAGGTAAGATCCCATTTCCGGGTGTAATGTTTCTTTAATGTCTTATCCGTAAACACGCCTGTAGGACATACTTCAACGAGATTTCCACTGAATTCATTCTGCAGCACACCGTCCTTGTATCTCCCGAAATAAACATGATTATGGGCAGCGAAAACGTTCAGGTCATCACCCTCAGCATAATCCCTGTAGAACCGGACGCACCTGTAACACTGTATACAACGGTTCATCTCATGATTGATTAAGGGTCCCAGGTACTGGTTTTTATAGGTTCTTTTATTAAAGACAAACCGGCGGTAGTTATGTCCTGTCATTACCGTCATGTCCTGCAGGTGGCATTCTCCTCCTTCATCGCAAACAGGACAGTCATGAGGATGGTTTGTCATGAGCCATTCGATCACATTTTTCCTGAACTGAAAAGATTCCCGGTCCTTCATGGAGATGCGTGTTCCGTCCCTGACAGGCTCCATACAGGCCATGATCAGTTTCCCTGTCCTGTCATGCTCATCCTCATAGCTTGTCACAGCACATTGCCTGCAGGCGCCCACCGAACCCAGGGCAGGATGCCAGCAGAAATACGGCAGATCATAGCCCAGGGAAAGGCAGACCTCCAGGATATTCTTTCCCTCCGTTGTTTCATGGACGATATCGTCAATGTATATTTTAGCCATAGGTTATTTCCATGGACAATGTTTTTCAGTGATATGCCGTTCAAAATCAGCGTGGAAATATTTTAATGCACTCTGTAATGGTTCCACTGCACCGGGTGCCAGGGCGCAGAATGTATTTCCGGGGGCCAGGTTCCTTGAATGAAATTCGAGCAGTTCAATATCTTCTTCCCTTCCCGTTCCTTCTTCAAGGGAAAGTAAAATTTTTTCTACCCAGGGAAGTCCTTCCCGGCAGGGAGTGCACCATCCGCATGATTCCTGGGCAAAAAAATGTTCCAGGTTATGCAACATCCCAACCGGACAGGTCCTGTCATCCAGAACGACTACGGTCCCCGTCCCGAGTCTGCTTCCTGCATCCATCACCGATTGAAAATCCATTTTAAGGTCCAAATGTTCTTCCACCAGGAAATCGGTAGAGGCGCCTCCCGGCAGCGCTCCCCTGAAGAAAAATCCATCCTGCATACCTCCTGCATGGTCTTCAAGGATTTCCCGTAGGGTAGTCCCAAGCGCTAGTTCCCATATTCCGGGTTTTTTCACCCTTCCGCTTGCACCGTAAAGTTTTGTGCCGCCTTCATCTGTCAGGCTGAGACCCTTGAACCATTCCGCCCCGTGGTTGATGATATGCGGAACACAGCAGAGGGTCTCCACATTGTTAACAATGGTAGGTTTTCCAAATAATCCGCTCATCTGCGGGAACGGTGGTTTGGCCCGGGGGATAGCCCTTTTACCTTCAAGGGCATTCAGCAATCCCGTTTCTTCCCCGCACATGTATCTTCCCACACTCGTATGCTGGTGAAGGTCGAATGAAAACCTGCTTCCCATGATGTTTTCCCCTAAATATCCTGCCTCATAGGCTTCCTTCAATGCTCTCTTGATCAGGTAGCCGGATCTTTTATAGGCCCATCGCAGGAAAATATAACCTGTATTTGCCTGAATGGCATACGCGCTGAGGATCATTCCCTCGATAAGCTGATGAGGATTTCCTTCAAGCAGCAGACGGTCTTTGAAGGTGCCCGGTTCCATTTCATCCGCATTGGCGATCAGGTATTTGGTTTTGGGAGCATCCTCTCCCATCGGTATAAATCCCCATTTCATACCCGTTGAAAAACCGGCTCCGCCACGTCCTTTCAGTCCGGAATCCTTGACCACCTCCAGTATCTCTTCCGGCTCCATCTGAAAAGCTTTACTGAGAGCGGAATATCCACCGGTTTTTTCATATTCCCTGATATCCAGGGGAGCCTTATCCGGGTGAATATGTTGAGTCAATGGTTTTTCCAAGGATCCTCTATTTATATTTAGTAAGAATGTCGTCAATATTTTCCGGGGTCAGGTCACGATGAAGATCTTCATCAATCATAAAAGCCGGGGCATGATCGCACGTACCCAGACAGGGAATCGGGAGCAGGGTAAACCTGTCATCCCGGGTGGTTTCCCCATAAACGATCCCCAGCTTTACCTTTAAATGCTGCAGGATCTGCTGATAACCCATGATATAACAGCTTACGCTGTCACAAATCAGGATCACATGCCGGCCGACAGGTTTTCTGAAGACCAGGTTATAGAAAGTGGCTACATCGTCAATTTCACCGGGAGACATTTCCAGCATCTCCGCCAGTTCCTCGATGCTTTCATCGCTGACCCATCTCCGGTGTTTCTGGATCACCTTCAGGGCCTCAATACAGGCCGCTTTTTTGACCGGAAACCGGTTGATTTCTTCAGTGATTTCATGTATTTCTTCTTCTGTCAGCATATATTCATTGTTAATTTTTAGCGGTCCACATCGGCCAGAACAAAGTCAATGCTTCCCAATATCGAAAGCAGGTCAGCCACCGTGTATCCTTTTGATATGAATGGCACCATTTGTATATGCGGAAAAGAGGGGGTACGGATCCTGGTCCTGTAGGAAACCGAATTCCCGTCGCTGATCAGGTAATAACCGTTATTCCCTTTGGAAGCTTCGATCCCGAAGAAGGCTTCACCCGGGGGAATGACCGGCCCCCAGCTCACGTTAAGAAAATGATGGATCAGGGTCTCAATATCATGCATGGTCCGTTTTTTCCCGGGCGGTGTCGTGTTTGGATGATCCGATTTTATCGCACCTTCCGGCATGTTGTCCAGACATTGTTCAACGATCCTCAGGCTCTGCCGCATTTCTTCCACACGGACAAGTGCCCGGTCATAACCATCACCGTTTACCGCGGTCGGGATCTCGAAATCAAACTGTTCATAGCCTCCGTAGGGTCTTTTTTTCCTGTAATCCCAATCCATGCCGGTGGCCCTCAAACCAGGTCCGGTCACTCCCCACTCAACGGCTTCCCTGGTATTATAGATACCTATGCCAACAGTCCTTGCTTTGAAAATCCGGTTTTTCATCACCATACGATCATACTCATCCAGTCTTTCCGGGAATATTTCCGTAAAATGCCGCACCAGGTTGGACCATCCCACAGGAAGATCCTGCGCCACACCCCCGATCCGGAACCAGTTGGGATGCATCCTGTCTCCGCAAATGGCCTCGATCACATTAAATATTTTTTCCCGGTCGGTAAACATGTAAAATACAGGGGATAGTTGGCCCAGGTCCTGGGCAAATGTACCATACCAGACCAGGTGGCTTGCGATCCTGAAAAGTTCGGAAAGCATGATCCGGATCACCTTTGCCCGGTCAGGAACCTCGATCCCGGCCAGCTTTTCAACTGCGAGCACATAGGCAAAATTGTTGATCACTCCCTGCAGGTAGTCAACCCTGTCGGTATAGGGAATGTATGTATGCCATGATTGACGTTCAGCCATTTTTTCTGCGCCTCGGTGATGAAAGCCGATATCAGGGAAAATATCCACGATTTCTTCTCCATCGAGTTGAAGCACCAGCCTGAGGACGCCATGGGTTCCGGGGTGCTGCGGACCCAGGTTAAGGAACATGAAATCGGAATCCTCCGAAATCCGGCTGAGCCCCCATTCTTCCGGCTTAAAGTTCAGGGCTCTTTCTTCCTTTTCATATTTATCGTCGGGTAATTCAAAGGGACCCATTTCGGTGGCCCTTGCCGGATGTTCCTTTCTCAAGGGGTGCCCTGTCCAGGTATCCGGCATCAGGATCCTTTTCAGGAAAGGATGACCGGTAAAATGAATGTTGAACATATCATATACCTCACGCTCATACCAGTTCGCCGATGGCCAGATGCCGGTTACCGAGGGAATATCAAGATCATCATCCGCAAGACCAACCTTCAGCCTGATATCCTCATTCCGCTCGAAGGAAGTCAGATGATAAACAACCGTAAAATCACTTGCCGGTTGACCGGTCATGTTCTCCCGGTTCCTCTCGTCTATGGCGGTCAGGTCATACAACATCTTATAAGGCTTTTCGATCTTATATTTCAGAAAAGTCAGGAAATCCCTGATCTTTTCCCGTGGCATCCAGAAGGTGGGGAATTCATCTTTTGTGTTCTGGATAACAAAAGTATTCCCGTCAAAGGATCTTTTTAATTCATCAACTATGGATAACATCCTTTTCTGTTAATTCCCTGGATCTATTGCCGGTTTCTCATGAAATTTATCATCCATTTTCTTCACGATGTTAAATCTCATCAGGCGTTTTTATCTGTTTCATTTGTTTTCGTTCATTCCTTTTGAGGTCCTTCATGGAAATTTCCTCAGGTCTTATGATGCCCTGTGGACCGGCATACCAGCTCAGCGGCCGTTTTTCCCTGCCTACCGAATCCCTTAGCATTAACAGACCTTCCATAAAGGCCTCCGGCCGCGGGGGACAACCGGGCACATATACATCCACAGGCATAAATTTGTCAATGCCCTGGACCACGCTGTAGATATCGTACATCCCTCCGGAATTGGCGCAGGAACCCATGGATATCACCCACCGGGGTTCCATCATCTGCTCGTAAAGCCTTTTAATGATCGGGGCCATCTTGATGAACACAGTCCCCGCGATGATCATTACATCCGCCTCGCGGGGTGTGCCCCGGATCACTTCAGCGCCAAACCGTGCAATATCATATTTACTGGTAAGACTGGTGGCCATCTCCACATAACAGCAGGATAGTCCAAAATTGAAGGGCCATATCGAGTTTTTCCTTCCCCAGGCTATCATGTCCTCGAGCCGGCTGAGGACGATACTTTTCTGCAGGGTCTCTGCAATGCTGGTATTTCCTGCAACCGGATGGCTGATGTCCCTGCTATTTGTGATCCACCATTTCATATTTTCACTGCGAATTATTTTTAATTTTATGATATGCCTTGAGTATTTTTTTCCCCTGGGGTCCGAAATCCAGCGCTCCGATCCTCCATTCATACAACAGGACAGAAAACAGAATCATGATGAATATAAATATA
>JAGTVG010000282.1 GCA_018224645.1 Cyclobacteriaceae bacterium | reverse complement strand
CTTCTCCCGGATGGGTTTCTGCCAAGGCCCGAAAGATCATCCGTGGCAAATGACCAGTCCAGGTTGCTGTATAGCTTCGGATTTTAAAAATACTGCCAGCTTCCAGCTTCGAGCTTTTTCATTCCCAGCTGAACCCCCACCCTTCCGGGATCTTCTTTCTGCCGTTTTCGAGCCGGTATTCACCCCCCGTTTCCACCATGATCACATTGGGAAGACAGGCCATCACATTGAAATGGGCCGCATCGCTTCCGTGTGAGGCATACGGTATCCCGAAAGCATTGGCCATCTTTCCGGTATCCATCAGGGCGGTCGGACCACCACACCTGCGCAGATCCGGCTGAATGATGTCCACGGCATTCTGTTTGATAAAAAAAGCGAATTCCTGTGGGCTGTAAAGATTCTCGCCGGCAGCGATCTGGATCTTAAGTTCACTGGCGATCTGCTTATACCCCTCGATATTCTGCGCATGGATAGGTTCTTCAAACCAGTAGCAATTCAAGTCCTCGAATGCCTTACCTCGTTCAATAGCCTCACCCACTGTTAAAACCTGGTTGGCATCGATCATCAGTTTTGTGGAATCCCCGATGACCTCCCTGACATACCGGATGCGTTCAAGGTCTTCAGCCAGCGTCGGATAACCGATCTTCAGCTTCACGGCTCTATACCCGAGTTTCAGGGCATCCTCACATCTTTTTTTAATGGATTCCCTGTCAAGGTTGATCCAGCCGATCATGGCATAAACGGGAAGTTCGGTGTGACATGCACCCCATAGTTTCCAGCAGGGCACCTGGAGGGTTTTCCCAAGACAATCCCAAAGGGCTGTATCAACAGCTGATATTGCCATGCTTGAAAAACCTTTTGAGCCGAGGTAATCGGTTTCCCGGATCATGGCCTCATAGGTACCACGGATAAATCCCAGTTCAGTCCCCAGTACCTGCGGCTTCAACACATTTTCAATAAAAGATTTTAATGCATCAAGCGAACCGTCTATCCGGCCAAAATATACGGATCCGGTTCCGGATATGCCATCCTCGGAAGTCACTTTCACCATAACATTCCCGATACCGGGGAGCACCTGGATGGCATCGCGGATTGGATTGGGATTGGGATCATTGCGGTGGAGTGTCACTTCAAGTTCTTTTATTTTTACCGGGACATCCTTGCTGATTACTCCAGAATGTCCACCGGTTTTGACCAGCTCCGGAAGAAAAGGAACTGCCAGGGAATATTTTAAGAAATTCCGGCGTGAATTTTCAACAGTCATTTTTAATTAATTTATTGATCGGAATGATCAATTTAAGAAAATATTTATTTAAGGCAAGCCATGGATACAATTCAGTGCATTTGCCTATGGCAATATTTTCACCTAACCGCCGATTTCCAGCCAGATCTTTTGAATTTTCCTTTAAATGCCCTCGTCCATCAGGATTGAATCGCTGATAGAATAAAATTTCAGCAGCCCCGCTTCTTGGCCGGCGCATTGAAGTAACAGATTATCATCAGCCTCGCCCCTCCGCCGGCACATTGAATGAATAGATGATAAACAACCCCGCCCTTCAGATGGCACATTGTAAGAATAGATTTTCAACAGCTCCGCCCTTCAGGGCGGGAGGTTATATATCGGAGTTGTTTACCAGGGCTTCAGCCCTTTTTCATGATGTCATGTGATCAGGCCCTGGAATAACATTTCGTGATGACATAACCAACACTGGTAGATAAAATAATTTTATGGTAATTTAACTGAATCAAATCGTGGCCTGGAGACATTTTAACCATACCTGGAAATATATCGCCGGTGACTCGTTACCAAGGATGATTAAAGATTAGAAAAATATTAAATTTCTGCACCCATGAAATTACTGAAATTTTTATTGAGAAGAATTATTTCTGTCATTTTTATGATGATCACTTTTCTCCTACTACAGGTACCTGAAATCAAGGCCCAGGAACTTGATATTGGTCAATCCATCGCAAGGCATAGAAAAGGGGAACTTGTCGTGAAGACAAAACCCAATGCCCGGATAAGCATTGAACAGTTGAGCCATGAATTCTGGTTTGGATGCGCCCTGGCAGACGGTATTTTTAATGGATCGGCGACAGAGCAGGATATTAAGGAGTATAAGGAAAAATTCCTGGAGAATTTCAATTCGGCGGTTACGGAAAATGCTGTGAAATGGGGCAGCATGGAGCGCCGGAAAGGCGAAGTGAATTATGCCGTGATCGATGCCATGCTCGAATGGACGGAAAAGAACAATATCCCGTTGCGGGCGCATAATCTTTTCTGGGGAATTGAAAGATTTGTACAACCCTGGGTAAAGGAACTTTCGGATGAAAAACTTGAACAGACCCTGAAAAACCGTGCCGAAACGGTAACTGACCGGTATAAGGGCAGGTTTGTTGAATATGACCTGAACAATGAAATGATCCATGGCAATTATTATGAGAAACGTCTGGGACCCGGCATCACCAAACAAATGGCGGAATGGGCGCATAACGGAGACCCTGGCATCCGTCTTTTTTTGAACGATTATGACATTCTTACAGGAAACATGCTGGCGGAATATATCGCCCAGATCCGGCTTCTGCAGAAACAGGACGTCCCCGTTGACGGTATAGGCGTCCAGGGGCATCTTCATGCGGAAACCTTCGACCGGGCTCAGCTGATCAATGCACTCGATTCACTGGGGCAGTTTGGCCTGCCGGTCCGGATCACCGAATTCAATATGCCAGGCCAGCGGTCGGAATTTCACCATAACCGGACCCTGACCATGACAACGGAAGAAGAGGAATTAAATGCAAGGGAGCTTGTTGATTATTACCGGATCTGTTTTGCCCATCCGGCGGTGGAAGGAATACTGATGTGGGGCTTCTGGGCAGGGGCCAACTGGATCCCCGCTTCCTCGTTGTACAGGAAGGACTGGACTCCGACACCCGCCGCAGAAGCTTATAAGGAACTGATCTTTAATGAATGGTGGACCCGTGAAGATGGGAAATCAGACTCCAATGGAGAATTGTCTACTCCTGCTTTTTTCGGGAAATACAGGGTTACCGTTGACGGGGAATCCAGGGAGGTAAATCTGACCAAGGCTGCCGGTCGACTGGTCGTTGAGTTTTAATTTCAGCCACCCGTTACTCATGCCATCACTCCGAGTGATGGCATGAGTAACGGGTATTGCCTGCCCCCCGATAACCAATAATTTTTATCAGGATCCACAGGTGTCATCATCTTTATGAAAAATTTGTAGAATCTTCCAAGCTGCTGTTGAAATATATTTCACCATGATCACTCCTGGTTTATTTGACCATTTGCGGGAATGTTCACAAATTCTGATTCAGGGGATTTTCCCCCTGATTTTGATTCCAAACATTTCGATCTGCCTCCTGTGTCTCAGGATATGGACAATGGCATTTTCAAATAACTGTTTTTTCATTCCTATATTTTATCCCGGAGTATTCATACCGCAGCACAAGGCTGCAAACAAATATATAAATGTATATCTCAATTTAAATGGATAGAACAGATAAATAGTCTGCTATGCATTATGTACATTAGATTAATAGAATATTTTGTTTTCACCTGAATCGGGTATTGACGATATTGGTATATCTCGAACCAAAGGTATAGGTAATGGCAACGGAGGTGGAAAATGAGAAATCTGTTGCAAGTTCACGTTGTCTTAAAAGAACCTCTTCCAGCGAAGCCTCTCCTTTAGGCAGGTAAATTTGATCGTTGACTACATCATATTCTACCTGAAAAACCAGTGAAAAACCTTCAAACAGTCTCACGGAGGTCAGGCCGTAAAAATCTATCCTTCGTTTGGAAAAATCATGCAAATAATGGGATCCTTCAATCCCTGCCTCAATCAGCCCCCAGGGCTGCTGAATATTTACTGTCCCCCTTAATCCATGATGAAAAAGAGTTTCTTTGGTCTGGCCGTAAATGGTTTCATCATAATAATTATAGTACCCGGAACCGATCTGGTAGGTAAAAGTAATGGCTTTTCGGGTGGCCATCCGGTAAGGTAACACGCTGTATTCGATTCCCGGACCGAGTCGAATCCTGTGCCTTATATTTTGTCTGTTAAAGGTATAATACGTGCCAAAAATTCCTGTCGACCAGTGATCATTTATACTCATGATAGCATAACTGTCGAGACCATGACGGCGCTGGGTGCTTGTAACGGGTTCATCATTTTCGGCGGTTTTTATGGACAACCAATTGTAATTAAAATAAGGCCTGACCCGGAATTTCCAATCATCCGTAACCCGGTCGGCAAAAATTCCCCAACGTGAGTCAAAAATATTTTGATTTGACTCCATTTCCAGTTCAACGCCGCCCACATAAGCCTGAAAAATCCAGAAATCCCAGGGATCCTCTGGATCGCTTGATTTATCCTCATCCCCCCTATCCTGAAAGAATACGTTAAAGTTTGTACCCAGGTCAGTTTGCAGCATATATGAAGCCAACCCCATTTTCAGGAAATGTGTGAGTGACTCCCTCTCTTCGGTGCTTGTGGCATTGGGATTTACATAATGATTCAATGTAAAGACAGTTCCGGTAAAGGCTTGCCTGCCAATAAAAGAAAACTGGTATTCCGTTCCGCCTCCAGCCGTGGCCACATCAGTGACAAATACGTGAATATCAGCCATATCCGGATCACGCACGTAATTTACGAACGACAATTCCGTACGGATATAATCGTAGTCACATCGAGAGCAATCGAGATAAACGGATGGCGCACCCGCATAAGTTAGCGAATTTTCTATGGCTGTAGAATCGATTCTCAATTCCTGCCCGGAAAGTGAAAAAATACCCAGCAAAATCTGTAATGATATTAAAATGATGTACCGTAACATAAATCTTTTATTGTTTTAACAGTTTTAATTTCCGCTTTTATGTTTCTAAAAATATCAGTTTCATCAGGTACTGATTCTCAAAATCCCTTTCTCGGATAAAAGATGAATTATCCTGTATGAAGAAATATAATCATAGGAAACGATAATGTGTGAGATCTGCCGGGTTATTTTGCCTGGCTGAAACGATCAAATGATTTTGATTACAGGATCCGGAATGGAATCCTGATGTGGGGTTTCTGGGCCGGGGCAAACTGGATTCCCGTTTCTTCACTTTATGAGAAAGACTGGACGCCCACTCCTGCTGCCGAAGCCTATCAGAACCTCATTTTTAAGGAATGGTGGACCATCAGAAGCGGAAAGACCGACCGGAATGGAGAATTTTCCTTACCCGCCTTTTTCGGCAAATATAAAGTGACCGTCGACGGTAAAACCAGGGAAGTAGATCTAACGAACGAGGCCGGCCGGGTAGTGGTGGAATTTTAATTAATGATAACTCTGATCCTGTTCG
>JAGTVG010000281.1 GCA_018224645.1 Cyclobacteriaceae bacterium | reverse complement strand
TTTTCTACGGCAGGTATGTATTCCCGGGGAATTACACCTCCGACAATATCGTTGACGAACTGCAGGCCGATGTCTACCTTACCATCATCCTGCGGACCGATCTCAAACACAATGTCCGCATATTTACCACGGCCACCCGTTTGTTTTTTATACTGTTCCCTGTGTTCGATTCTGGCAGTGATGGCTTCCTTGTATGCTACCTGCGGAGCGCCCTGGTTGATCTCCACCTTGAACTCCCTTTTAAGCCTGTCAATGATAATTTCAAGATGCAGTTCTCCCATACCCCTGAGAACCGTCTGACCGGTTTCCTCATTGGTTTCCACCTGCAGGGTTGGATCCTCTTCCACAAGTTTGGTGATGGCAATGCTCAGTTTATCCACGTCCGCCTGCTTCCTGGGTTCGATGGCATAGCCAATAACCGGTTCGGGGAATGTAATGGACTCAAGTATGATCTTATGCCCTTCATTCACCAGGGTATCCCCGGTCTTAATATCTTTAAATCCAACGACTGCTGCAATATCCCCAGCCTCAACAACTTCGATGGGATTCTGCTTGTTGGAATGCATCTGCATGATCCTTGAGATCCTTTCACGCCTGTCGGTACGTGTATTATATACATAGGAGCCGGCGCTTAGTCTCCCTGAATATACACGCATGAAGCATAATCTTCCGACGAACGGATCGGTTGCTATTTTAAATGCCAGAGCGGCAAATGGTTTTTCAGGATCGGGTTCCCTGATTTCTTCTTTTTCGGTTTTGGGATTGATCCCTTTTACCGGTGGAAGGTCCAACGGGGTAGGCAAGTACTGGCAGACAGCATCAAGCAATGCCTGTACACCTTTGTTTTTTAATGCCGATCCAACAAGAACGGGAGAAAAAGACAGGTCAATAACCGCTTTTCTGATGGCTGCCATTAATTCCTCCTTGGTGATGGAGTGCGGGTCTTCAAAGAATTTTTCGAGGATTGCCTCATCATACTCCGCAACGCTTTCCACAAGCTTCTGACGCCATTCTTCAACAGTTGGCACCAGATCTTCAGGAACATCTTCCACCCTATAGGTCATCCCCTTGTCTTCTTCATTCCAGATGATTGCTTTGTTTTCAATCAGATCGACAACACCCCTGAATGAATCTTCGGCTCCGATAGGAACCTGAAGGGGTATGGGATTCGCTCTCAATTTCTGGCGGATCTCATCGACTACATTGAAAAAATCGGCTCCTGCCCTGTCCATTTTGTTCACAAAACAGATCCGTGGAACCTTGTATTTATCAGCCTGGCGCCACACCGTTTCTGATTGGGGTTCAACACCTGAAACCGCACAAAACAGGGCAACAGCCCCATCAAGTACACGCAGGGATCTTTCCACTTCAACGGTAAAATCAACGTGGCCAGGGGTATCTATGATATTGATCCTGTATTCCTTTGTTTTGTCTGTCGGTTGCCCCTGTGTGGTAGGGTATTTCCAGAATGTAGTTGTGGCAGCGGAAGTTATGGTGATCCCACGTTCCTGTTCCTGTTCCATCCAATCCATAACCGCACCGCCTTCATGCACCTCACCCATTTTGTAGGTAAGTCCTGTATAATAAAGGATTCGTTCGGTGGTGGTGGTTTTACCGGCATCAATGTGGGCCATGATGCCGATGTTACGTAATAATTTAAGATCTTTCGTTGCCATGCTGCTGCTTAAAATCTAAAATGGGAAAAAGCTTTATTCGCTTCAGCCATTCGATGGGTGTCATCCTTCTTCTTGACCGCCGCACCTTCACCCTTGGCAGCAGCCACAATTTCACCTGCCAGGCGGTCTACAATGGTTTTTTCATTACGTGATTTTGCATAGCGGATCATCCATTTGATCCCAAGCGATATTTTACGGTCCGGCCGTACTTCCAATGGAACCTGGAAGGTAGCGCCACCAACACGCCGGCTTTTTACCTCGACCGAAGGCATGATGTTGTTCAATGCTTTTTTCCAGGTCTCAAGGCCATCCTCCCCAACCTTGTTTTCAACAATGGCAATCGCTTCGTAGAATGTTCTGTATGCCAGATTCTTCTTACCCCTCAGCATGAGGTTATTCACGAATCGGGTTACAAGGGTATCCTGGTGTTTCGGATCAGGTAACAGATATCTTTTTTTTGGTTTAGACTTCCTCATTTTTCACTATTTTTTAGGCCTCTTTGCTCCATATTTTGATCTTCCCTGGAGTCTTCCTTCAACACCAGCAGTATCGAGGGCTCCCCGGATGATATGATACCTGACTCCCGGGAGGTCCTTAACCCGGCCACCCCGGATCAGTACGATCGAGTGTTCCTGGAGATTATGGCCCTCACCCATGATATAGGCATTCACTTCATTTCCATTGGTAAGCCTTACCCTGGCCACTTTTCTCATGGCAGAATTCGGCTTTTTGGGTGTTGTGGTATATACCCTCGTACATACCCCTCTTCTTTGCGGACATGAATTCAAAGCCGGAGATTTTGACTTCGAGGTCTTTGATTTACGTCCTTTTCTGACTAACTGCTGTATAGTTGGCATTAAATATTAATTTTATTTTCAACTCCGATGCAAAATTTCGGACTGCAAAGGTAGATAAATAGTGATTACATTCCAAAAATAATTCAGGCGAAAAATATCATTCCGGATTGATTATTTCCTAAGCTTCGCCAACAGTCCCACCAAAGTTGATCGGGAATTTCGGTCCTTCCTCAGTTTTTTTGATTGGGCCGAAATTCTCTTCGTATTTGCGGATATTATCTATCAAAGCGCTGGAAAGCCGTTTGGCATGTTCCGGTGTGATAACAATCCTGGATTTTACTTTTGCCTTTGGAACGCCAGGCATCAGCCTGATAAAATCAATGACAAATTCACTGTTCGAATGAGCGATCATGGCCAGGTTGGAATATATCCCCTCGGCAATTTCCTCACTCAATTCAATATTGATCTGGTTTGGGGGGGGATTACCCCCCTTTTTAGAACTATCCATGATCTTTAATTAATATTGTGGTTCACGGCTTTTGCTGAATTCTTCTTTCGATTCAACCAGCTGCTCATATTCCTCCCTGGAAGAAACGATCAGCTTGCTGTATTCCCTCATGCCGGTACCTGCAGGAATCAGATGACCAACGATCACATTTTCCTTTAACCCGATCAGGTCATCTGTTTTCCCCCGGATGGCGGCCTCGCTGAGCACCTTGGTGGTTTCCTGGAAGGATGCCGCCGAAAGTACGCTCTGTGTTCCCAATGAAGCCTGTGTAATACCCTGCAGTGTGGGCATCGATACGGCGGCCATAGCATCCCTTACTTCTACCGTTTTCAGATCCCGTCGTCTCAGACTGGAATTTTCATCCCTGAGCCTTCTTGGGGAAATGATCTGCCCGGGTTTCAGAACTTCCGAATCATTGGGCTCCATCACAACCTTTTTATCCATGATGGCATCATTCTCTTCCCTGAATTGCCATTTATCAACCACCTGTCCGGGCAGGAAATTCGTATCGCCCGGTTCGATGATCACAACCTTCTGCATCATCTGACGTACGATGATCTCAATATGCTTGTCATTGATTTTTACACCCTGCAAACGATAAACCTCCTGGATCTCATTAACAAGATATTCCTGAACCGCAGTGGGTCCTTTAATGGCAAGAATATCAGAGGGAGTTATGGCTCCGTCAGACAAGGGTATACCCGCCTTGACGAAATCATTGTCCTGCACCAGGATGTGTTTCGATAAAGGAACAAGGTAACGCTTTTTGACACCATCCTTTGATTCGATAAATATTTCACGGTTCCCCCTTTTGATCATGCCGTAGGAAACGATCCCGTCAATTTCACTTACCACTGCCGGGTTGGAAGGATTCCTGGCTTCAAATAATTCGGTTACTCTTGGAAGCCCTCCGGTGATATCCCTGGTTTTACCAATCTGCCTCGGGATCTTGCACAGGATCTGTCCTGCTTTAATTTCATCCCCTACATCGACAGCAAGGTGAGCTCCTACAGGAATGTTGTACGATTTTTCATCCCTGGACGATTTCACATTGATCGCCGGGTTTTTGGTTTTATCCCGGCTGTCAACGATCACTTTTTCCTTATGACCCGTCTGTTCGTCGGATTCATCCTTGTATGTTATTCCCTCCTCGATATATTCATAGGAAATTTTCCCGTTTATTTCGGAAAGGATCACGGCATTGTACGGATCCCAGAAACATAACTGATCTCCTTTCACCACATGATCGCCTTCCTTGACATTCAGGAATGCACCGTACGGGACATGGTTGGTGATCAGCTGTTTGCCACTCTTTTCATCAATAATTTTAATTTCACCGGTACGGCCCATAACCACTTCAACTTTTTCGCCGTCGTTACTCAGCGTCGTCATATGCCTCACGTCCTCAAATTCAACTTTACCGTCAAATTTGGCATTTATCCTTGCTTCAACGGCAATGTTGGAGGCAGTACCCCCCACGTGGAAGGTCCTGAGGGTCAGCTGTGTACCCGGCTCCCCGATCGATTGGGCAGCAATCACACCAATGGCTTCACCCCGTTCTACCATATAACCGGTAGAAAGGTTCCTGCCGTAACATTTGGCACATATCCCCTGTCTCGTTTCACAGGTAAGTACGGAACGGATCTCTACCTCCTCAAGTCCGCTGTCCTCAATTTTAAAAGCGATCTCTTCCGTGATTTCTTCTCCGGTTCTGATGATCAGTTCATCGGTGATCGGATGATATATATCATGAACGGTTACCCGTCCCAGGATCCTTTCGGACAAAGGTTCGACGATGTCCTCGTTATCTTTCAGGGCGGTTACAGCCAATCCCCTGAGGGTCCCGCAGTCTTCTTCATTTACCACTACATCCTGGGCCACATCGACCAAACGACGGGTCAGGTAACCTGCATCAGCCGTTTTAAGTGCCGTATCTGCAAGCCCTTTCCTTGCACCGTGGGTAGAAATGAAGTATTCGATCACATCCAGTCCCTCCTTAAAATTCGAAAGGATGGGGTTTTCAATGATGGATCCCACCGAACCGATGATATTTTTCTGCGGTTTGGCCATAAGCCCCCTCATGCCTCCAAGCTGGCGGATCTGTTCTCTCGATCCCCGGGCACCTGAGTGCATCATCATATAAATGCTGTTGAATCCATTCTGGTCTTCTTCCAACTCCCTCATCAGGGTATTGGTAAGCTGCGAATTGATCCTTGTCCAGATATCGATCACCTGGTTGTATCGTTCATTGTCCGTAATAAGACCCATCAGATAGTTGTTCCAGACCACTTCAACTTCCTTTTTCGCCTCAATGATCAGGGCATCCTTCGTAGACGGGATCTTGATATCGGAAAGTCCAATGGATAAACCACCCTTGTAGGCCATCTGGAATCCGAGTTCCTTGATATCGTCGAGAAATTGTGCTGTTTTTGCCACCCCGCAGATCTTATACACGTCTGAAATGATCTTCTGCAGTTTTTTCTTGGTAAGCAGTTCGTTCACATATCCGGCTTCTTCCGGCACATATTGATTGAAAATAACCCTGCCTGCAACCGTATCGATCATTTTATTTTCAAGCGTACCATCTTCCAGACGGACTTTTGCCCGGACCTTTATATGGGCATGTTTGGATAATTTTCCTTCGTTGATGGCCATGATTACCTCATCAGGACTGAAAAATGTCATTCCTTCTCCTTTTTCAGGAGCACCATCTATTCCATTTCTTCCCTTTGTCACATAATAAAGTCCCAGTACCATGTCCTGCGACGGTACGGCAATAGGCGCACCATTGGCGGGGTTAAGGATATTATGGGTGGATATCATGAGCAAGGATGCTTCCAGGATAGCTTCATGACCAAGGGGCACATGGACAGCCATCTGGTCACCGTCAAAGTCCGCATTAAATGCAGTGCAGGTTAACGGATGAAGCTGTATGGCTTTGCCTTCAATCAGTTTAGGCTGAAATGCCTGGATCCCCAACCTGTGAAGCGTTGGGGCACGGTTCAGAAGCACAGGATGTCCTTTCAGAACATTTTCAAGGATGTCCCAGATTACCGGATCCTTCCGGTCGACAATTTTTTTGGCGGATTTAACCGTTTTGACGATACCGCGTTCAATGAGTTTCCTGATGATGAACGGTTTAAACAGTTCCGCGGCCATATGTTTAGGCAATCCGCATTCATGCATCTTCAATTCAGGTCCGACCACGATCACAGAACGGCCAGAATAGTCAACACGTTTACCAAGCAGGTTCTGACGGAATCTTCCCTGCTTGCCTTTAAGCATATCGCTTAATGATTTTAACGCACGGTTGCCATCCGATCTTACGGCATTTACCTTTCTTGAATTATCGAAAAGTGAATCAACAGCTTCCTGAAGCATCCTCTTTTCATTCCGGAGGATCACTTCGGGTGCCTTGATATCGATGAGCCTTTTCAGCCGGTTATTCCGGATGATCACCCGCCTGTAGAGGTCATTCAGGTCAGAAGTTGCAAAACGGCCACCATCCAGGGGGACGAGGGGCCGTAATTCGGGAGGGATCACAGGTACCATCCTGATCACCATCCATTCCGGCCTGTTCTCGATCCGGGTTCGTGCCTCACGGAATGCTTCAACAACCTTAAGCCGTTTTAAAGCTTCCGCCTTACGCTGCTGTGAAGTATCTGTGGCTGCCTGATGGCGGAGACTGTAAGAAAGTTCGTCCAGATCGGTCCGCTTCAATAGCATCTCGAGCGCCTCAGCACCCATTTTCGCAATGAATTTATTGGGATCGTTATCGTCAAGCAGATGGTTTTCCCTGGGAAGTTTATCCATGATATCGAGATATTCATCTTCCGTAAGGAAATCCAGGGCATTGATCCCATCTTCTTCCTTGATCCCTGCATGAACGACAACATACCGTTCATAATAAATGATCTGGTCCAACTTTTTCGTTGGCAGTCCGAGCAAGTATCCTATTTTATTCGGCAATGATTTGAAATACCAGATATGGGCCACGGGAACTACGAGTTCGATATGTCCCATCCTTTCCCTGCGTACCTTTTTTTCGGTGACTTCAACCCCGCAGCGATCACAAATGATGCCTTTATACCTGATCCGTTTGTATTTTCCACAATGGCATTCCCAGTCTTTTACAGGACCGAATATCCTTTCGCAGAATAAGCCACCCATTTCGGGTTTATACGTCCTGTAATTGATTGTTTCAGGCTGTGTCACTTCACCATGCGAACTTTCCAGGATGGATTCCGGGGAAGCCAGACTGATCGTCACTTTAGTGAAGTCGCTGGTAATTTTCTTATTTTTTCTAAAAGCCATATTGGATTAATGTATTTTCAATGATTTTTGACAACGATTATTCCATGGTCACTTCAAGTGCCAATCCTCTCAATTCATGAACCAGTACGTTGAAAGATTCCGGTACATTGGGACGGTGCATATTTTCACCTTTCACAATTGATTCATAGACTTTCGCCCTGCCGACCACATCATCGGATTTGACGGTAAGCATTTCCTGCAGCACATTTGCTGCGCCGAATGCTTCCAGTGCCCAGACTTCCATTTCACCAAACCGCTGACCACCAAACTGGGCTTTCCCGCCAAGGGGCTGCTGTGTGATCAGTGAATAAGGGCCGATGGACCTTGCATGCATTTTATCATCCACAAGGTGACCGAGTTTAAGCATATAGATCATCCCAACGGTTACCGGTTGATCGAACTGGTCCCCGGTAAGACCATCGGTTAGATAAGTCCGGCCATAGATGGGTAATTTTGCATCTTTCAATTCTTTTTCCACATCTTCCATTTTGGCACCGTCGAAGATCGGGGTACTGTATTTTTTCCCCAGCTTAAGGCCTGCCCACCCCAGAACGGTTTCAAAGATCTGGCCAAGGTTCATCCTCGAAGGTACACCCAGCGGATTGAGAACGATATCGACAGGTGTGCCATCCTCCAGGAAAGGCATATCCTCTTCCCGGACAATCTTAGCAACAACCCCTTTGTTCCCGTGACGGCCGGCCATTTTATCACCGACTTTAAGTTTACGTTTTTTCGCTACGTAAACTTTTGCCAGTTGAACGATACCGGCAGGAAGTTCATCCCCTACTTCCAGAGTGAATCTTTCACGTTTGAATTTACCGGCAATATCATTCCTGTGTTTGTTATAATTCTTCACCAGGATAACAATGAGCTGATTGAGATGATCATCATCGGTCCAGTTATCCAGGATCAGGTCGGAAATCAGGTTGACCTCTTCCGGAACATTATACGTACTCTCATCCCTGTAGATATTTTTTTCCGGGAAAAGGTTATTTTCAATGTTCTTCCTGCTGAATTTTATCCCGCTTCCGAGGATTTCATCTCCGAATTTATGCTTGATCCCTTTGGATACTTTCCCGTCGAGCAATCCCGTCAGTTTTTCAACCATTCTTTCACGAAGTTTCAGCAGCTGTTTGCCGTAGCTGTTTTTCAGTGCATCCACTTCCTTTTTCGATTTTGCCCTGAGTTCCTTATCCTTTTTCGGGCGTGAAAACAGTTTCGTTTCAATAACCACCCCTTCAAGTGATGGTGAAGCCCTGAGAGAGGCATCCTTTACATCTCCGGCTTTATCACCAAAGATGGCTCTCAGAAGTTTTTCTTCGGGAGTCGGATCGGTTTCTCCTTTCGGAGTGATTTTACCTACCAGGATATCCCCTTCCTTCACTTCGGCGCCAATCCGGATCATTCCATTTTCATCCAGGTTTTTGACTGCCTCTTCACTCACATTCGGGATTTCAGAGGTAAGTTCTTCCTCCCCGCGCTTGGTGTCCCTCACTTCCAGTTCAAATTCTTCCACATGGATGGAGGTGAATATGTCATTCCTCACAATCCTTTCTGACACGACAATTGCATCCTCAAAATTATATCCCTGCCAGGGCATAAACGCCACCATAAGATTCCGTCCAAGGGCAAGTTCGCCTCCCTGGGTCGCATAGCCTTCACAGAGGATCTGGCCCCTGGTAACTTTCTGTCCTTTGCTCACAAAGGGTTTCAGGTTGATGCAGGTATCCTGGTTTGTCCGCCTGAACTTCGTGAGAGAATAGGTTTTTAATTCGTCATCGAAGGTTGTCAGTGTTTCATCCAGCGAGAGGTTATAGCGGACGACAATTTTGGTTGCATCAACGAACACGATCTCACCATCTCCCTCAGCCTGAAATAAAGCCCGGGAATCCCTGGCAACCCTTTTTTCCAGACCGGTCCCCACAATCGGGGCTTCCGGATTCATCAGGGGAACAGCCTGCCGCTGCATGTTAGATCCCATCAGCGCCCGGTTGGCATCATCGTGCTCCAGGAATGGGATAAGGGAAGCGGCCACAGATACGATCTGATTCGGAGCGATGTCCATGAAGGCAACCTGATCCCGATCAACCAATGGATAATCCCCCTCAAACCTGGCTTTTACCTTGTCATTGATAAAATTACCCTTGTCATCGAGGGGTGCGTTTGCCTGTGCTATATAGAATGAATCCTCCTCTTCTGCCGTCAGGAATTTTACATCACTCGACATCGATACTTTTCCCGATTCCGATTTCCGGTAAGGCGTTTCGATAAATCCCATCTTATTTACCTGGGCATGTACGCAGAGGGATGAAATCAACCCGATATTGGGTCCTTCGGGAGTTTCTATCGTACATAATCTTCCGTAATGGGTATAATGCACGTCACGGACTTCAAAACCGGCCCTTTCACGGGACAATCCTCCTGGTCCGAGTGCGGACATTCTTCTTTTATGGGTTATTTCAGCCAATGGATTCGTCTGGTCCATGAACTGGGAGAGCTGATTGGTCCCGAAAAACGAATTGATGACCGATGAAAGTGTTCTTGCATTGATCAGATCAACGGGTTTGAAATCTTCGTTATCCCTGACATTCATTCGTTCCTTGATGGTTCTGGCCATACGGGCCAGCCCTACGCCAAACTGCTGATATAACTGTTCGCCCACCGTCCTGACCCTCCGATTGCTAAGATGGTCGATGTCATCGACAACCGCCTTTGAATTGATCAGGCCGATCAGGTATTTAACAATGAGGACGATATCTTCGGTGGTAAGCACCCGCTTATCGAAATCCGTATTGACCCCAAGTTTTTTATTGATCCTGTATCGGCCAACTTCACCAAGATCATACCTTTTATCACTGAAGAAAAGGCTCTGAATGATATCACGGGCGGTCTGTTCGTCGGGTGCTTCTGTATTCCTCAACTGCCTATAGATCTGTTCCACAGCCTCTTTTTCGGAGTTCGAATTGTCCTTCTGGAGCGTATTATAAATGATCGAGTAATCCGTAACATTTACTTCCTCCTTATGCAGGATCACTGATTTGGCAGTGGATTCAAGGATGGTATTGATATCTTCCTCCGACAGGATTGAATCTCTTTCCAGCAGCACCTCATTCCGGTCAATGGAAACCACCTCGCCTGTGTCTTCATCGACAAAATCCTCTATCCATGTTTTCAGCACACGGGCGGCAAGTTTCCTGCCAACACATTTTTTAAGCACACTTTTTTCAGCACGCACTTCCTCCGACAACCCGAACAGGTCAAGGATGTCCTTATCCGAACCGTATCCTATGGCCCGCAGCAGGGTAGTCACCGGGAATTTTTTCTTCCGGTCGATGTATGAATACATGACCGAGTTGACATCGGTGGCAAATTCTATCCAGGATCCTTTAAAAGGAATGATCCTGGCAGAGTATAATTTTGTGCCATTGGTGTGCATACTCTGGGCGAAAAACACCCCGGGAGAACGATGCAACTGCGATACGATGACCCGTTCAGCCCCGTTGATCACAAAGGAGCCTTTTTCTGTCATGTAGGGGATGTTCCCGAGGAAAACCTCCTGCTCAATGGTTTCAAATTCCTCATTATCCTCATCGTTACAGGAAAGCCTGAGTTTTGCCTTCAGTGGCACGGAATAGGTCAATCCTCTTTCCACACATTCTTCCACGGAATATTTTGGCGGATCAACCATATAATCAACAAATTCCAGCACATAGTTTTCCCTGGAATCTGTAATGGGAAAATTCTCGGAGAATACCTTGAACAATCCTTCCTGGGTTCTTTTTTCAGGGGGTGTTTCCAGCTGAAAAAAATCCATGAATGATTGCAGTTGAACTTCGAGAAAATCTGGATAATCAATTA
>JAGTVG010000280.1 GCA_018224645.1 Cyclobacteriaceae bacterium | reverse complement strand
TGAGTGGTCAAAAGATTTTCTATCGCTGATCTTAAGGATATTCCTGTATATATCCTGGTCCTCTTTTTTTACAGCATTGGGCAGTTTCACCCGCTTTTTAAAAGCGAGGATTGACAGCTCTGTCTGTAATTTTTTATGATCTTTTCGGGCGGATAACCCAAAATCATAAACATCCCTCACATAGGCTTTTTCCTCAGCAAGACCGGAGAGATCCTCAGCCAGTTGGGAGAGGTTTTTCATCTCCACCAGCATCAGGGAGTTTTCCTCCTTTTCCCCGAAAAATTTGTCTTCATTGGAATGTTTCGCCGATTCATAGGAAATCGATTTACATGCAGAAAAAAGGGTAATGATGATTAACATGTGAATTGAAAAATTCCTGTTGGTTTTAATCATCATTTTAATATTAATTAAGTTAATGAACTAAAAATAAGTAGGATCAAGTGATCAAGCAGGCATCCTGCTCGCTTGATACACCTGATCTACTATCACCACCCGTTAATGAATTACTTTGTTATCATGACCAGACATTTGGTAGATGCCCAGAATTTATCAGGATCCAGGATCACAAGTTTGTCAACCTGGTCGTTTTCTTCATCAATGATCATTTCATAGGAGTCGACAGGATGTTCGGTAACCAGTTCCACTTTCTTGCTATGGACAGGTATGGAATAGGTATTCCTGATATCAATGCTGTCAAGTTCACTGAAATTCAGGTTTTCATTCAATTGTTTTACCTTGCCGATGCCGAGGAATCCACCTTCCTTTTCAATGATACTTTTTGCCGTGAGGTCCTCAACCGTACCGCTTGCATAATAGGCGGTATGATATTTATCATCCAGTTCTTTTATTTTATCACTCTGTTGCTGAATGGTCTGGTCACGTGATTCATTTTCAGCATATAAAGAATCCACCTGGACTTTCAGAACCTGATTTTCTTCGGATAGAAATGCCATTTGCTGATTGAGTTTTGCTATTTCCTCAGCTTTCGAATCCATATTTTTCTGAAGTTGGGCTACAAGTTCCTTCAGCTGGTTGACCTGGTATTTTGAACTCTTCAGGCCACTGCTCAGGCTCGCAATCCTTTCCTTGTTCTCAGCCATGAGCGCATTGATGGTTTGAAGATCTTTTAATAACTGATCTCTTTGCTGCTGATTGTTCTCCTGGAGTTCACCTTCTTCGAGAGAGATGAGAGATTCCCTTTCCCGTATTTCGTTCAGGTTCTTTTCAATTTCAGTAATAAAACCCAGATATTCAGACATAGCTGAGTCACGTTCTTCAATCGTAGCAACGGTTTCATTGAGTTCTACTTCGAGCTGGCTTACTTTCTCTTTGTCTTTATCCACACAAGCTGCACCCAGTGTGAGGACGATGGCGATCAAATAAATTGTTTTCATAGTGATTCATAGTTTAATCAACTGATAAAACTTGTCCAAATTAAACGCCAAAATCATATATTATTGATTATCAGAATATTATAAACCATGCTAAGCCATGATTTTGTCAAAATGACAATATTTTTATTGAAGTGAAAATTATGGAAACTGAATGTTATAAATTAAATTGTTCTTCTTCCTCCTTCAGCATCCTGTAAATGGTCGAAAAACCGATATCGAGCTTTCTGGCGGCCTCTTTAACATTCCCGTCATACTTTTTCAGGTAGGATTTTACAATGCGCAGGTTGTGTTCCCGGAGGGTAAGTTCCCTGTTGATCATTTCAGGAAGGGTATCATCTTCGCTGAAGTTAATATCTTCGGCTTCTATATCGAAATTGTTGGATAGGACCACGGAAAGTTCGATCACGGATTTTAATTCCCGGACATTACCAGGATAGGCATAGGTCATCAGCTTCTTCTGGGCTTCACGGGAAAGCAGTTTTTCCGTCAGGTTGTTTTCATGACAGTAGACTTTCATGAAATGTTTGGCAAGCAACAGGATATCATTATCCCGATCCCTGAGCGGGGGCATGTTTATTCCCAGGCCGAAAAGCCTGTAATAAAGATCATCCCTGAAGGAACCTGATCTGACCTTCTGAAGAAGGTTTTTATTCGTTGCGACAAGGATCCTGCAATTCACCTGGATGGACTTGTTGCTTCCAACGGGAGTGACTTCCCTTTCCTGAAGGGCACGCAGGAGTTTGGCCTGGAGGGTAAGATCCATTTCCCCGATCTCATCCAGGAACAGTGTGCCGCCGTCCGCTTCCTCAAATTTACCCTTCCTGCTGATATGGGCTCCTGTAAAAGCCCCTTTTTCATGACCAAAAAGTTCACTTTCGACCAGTTCTTTTGGTATGGCTGCCATGTTGATCGCCACAAATGGTTTCCTTTTCCGTTCGGAATTATAGTGGATCGCTTTGGCTACAAGATCCTTGCCTGTTCCGGTTTCCCCGGTAATGGTGACACTGATGCTCGTATTTATCGCCTTTTCGATCAGGCCGAAAATTTTCTTGATGGGTTTTGACTGGCCGATGATCAGTTTTTCAAAATCATATTTCTTTTCTACCTCACTCTGCAGGCTTACAAGTTGTTTTTTGAGGTTGGATTGTTTTTTCAGATTCCGGACGACATTCAGCAGCCTTTCCCGTATATCCATCGACTTGACAATATAATCATAAGCTCCGAGTTTGAGTAATTCTACGGCGATCTCAATTTTTTCCTGTTCTGATATCACTACTATTTCTATATCCTGATCGAAATCCTTGATTGTCTTCAGGAGGGTTTCCCCGCTCATATCAGGCAACCGGTAATCTATCGTAATAACATCGGGCTTTGTTTTCAGATTTTTTATGCAGTCATTCCCGTTCAGAAACTTCGTAACCCTTACATCCTGGTCGAGGGAAAGGGTATAACTGATAAACTCAGCATACCATTCATCATCTTCAACAACAAATATGTCTAAATCGGGCATTTACTTCCTGGTCAATATGATTAAGGATTTGTTTAACAACGTGATGGGTATTCGTTTATTATTATTTGTTTACGTCACACTCGAGAATTGGGCCATTACCTCATTTTTAACCTGTTTTACAATCTCCCGGATTCTGTAGACCAATTTTCCGGCTTCTTCAGCATTGTGCCTGTTGAGATCGAATTCTTCTGCCGTTTTCAGAAGAACCACCAGATCCTTGAAACCCATATGACGGGACGAAGGAATCAGTTTATGAGCTGCATACTGAATGGTATCAAAGGATTTTTCAATAGAGGCCCGGCCAGACACATCCAGGAATTCATCCAGGTTGTTTATATAGATCCGGATCATTTTATCCTTGAATTCAATATTATTATCCCCGGTGGATTTAATTTTTCCCATATCGATATTGATTTTCCGTTCATGGTTTACCCGGAAGGTTTTTTTATCTATCCCATGTTTATGAATGATGGTCATGATCAGTTCCTTCTCATTATAGGGTTTACTGATTACCTGGTCAATGCCTGATTCCTTGCATCTTTTCAATACATCATCATTCACAAAAGCGGAAAGCGCCAGGATCGGGTTTTTGAAATTCCTGGCACGCAACTTAACGGCGGTTTCATAACCGTCCATCTCCGGCATCTGCAGATCAAGTAAGATCAGGTCG
>JAGTVG010000279.1 GCA_018224645.1 Cyclobacteriaceae bacterium | reverse complement strand
TATTGTATTTTTGAAGATGTGGCCATATTGAATAAAAGATTAATATTTAATTAATTATCTAATGTTCGATCTCCTAGCTTATCCGACCTGTATTATATTTCTAAAACAGATCAGGAAGCGGATGAAATATATGTATGGGTTTTATTTAACATTCATGCTGTTTTCCCCTGCAATCTCCCAGATCAGCGGAAGAATTGTGGATGCGAGCAATCAATCCCCCTTACCTGGTGCAACTATCGTTTACCGGAACCAGGACATATCCGTTTCCGATAGTTCAGGCAGATTTTACATTGAAGTATTATCTTACCCGGCCGAACTCCTGGTGCGGTATGTTGGGTATGAGCCCGAAAAATTAATTATTGATGAATCTGTTTCATTTGCCCTGATTGAACTCACAGCTTCCAATTATATGCTGGGAGAGGTGGTCGTCACAGCATATGATAACCGGCAAACCATACTGGAATCTCCTGCAAGCATTTCCCTTATTTCCAGGAAAGATTTAAAACTGGATAATGATGTCACGATTGTGTCGGCTTTAAACCGTATCCCAGGGATCTACATGCATTCAGGCACCTACAATACCAGCCGGCTGACCATCCGGGGGATCGGATCCAGGACATTGTTTGGCACTTCAAAGATCCGCGCCTATTATGAAGGCATTCCATTAACATCGGGGGATGGGGAAACTTCCGTGGAAGATATAGATCCGAATCTGATCGAACGGATCGAGATCATCAAAGGACCCTCTTCAAGCTTATATGGCGCCGGACTCGGTGGAACCCTGTTGATCAAGGCCAAATCTCCTGCAGGTCAGAATAAATCGGTACGATACCAGGTAACGGGAGGTTCATATGGGTATTTGAAAAATGCCCTGAGCCTGGATTACGGGACCGAAAAACACCGTTTATCCGCAAATGTGAATCAAATCCGCAGCGATGGCTATAGAGAAAACAACGAGTTCAGACGGATTTCCTCCGGAATAACCTATAAATCCTATCTCTCTGAAAAAACAAGGCTGGATTTTATCGGGAATTATATTGATCTGAAAGCATATATTCCATCCTCCATCGACCGGACGACATATGAGAACAATCCGCAGGCTGCCGCCCCAACCTGGAAAAATGCCGAGGGTTATGAGGATTATAAGAAGTTTTTAACAGGAGTGGGTATCAATCATGAATTTGACCAGAAATCATCCATGAGTGCACATTTATTCCTTTCTGGCCGTGACTCTTATGAACCCCGCCCCTTCAATATACTCGGAGAAAATACTACCGCTGCCGGGGGCAGAGCAAAATATCAGTACAGTCAGAAATGGGATTTTGTAAAAATGGAAATGCTGGCGGGTTTGGAATATTTTATTGACTTCTATAAATGGAAAACATTTGAGATCATCGATAAGGAAGAGGGGGATCTGATAACCGATAATAAGGAAACCCGGGAAAATATAAATTTTTTCATTAAATCCGATTTCACTTTTCCAACAAAAACATACCTCACACTGGGATTGAACATAAACCGGACCAATTATGAATATCGCGACCTGTATTCAGTGGATAACGAAGATAACAGCGGTGACTATCAGTTTGGGGTCATCCTTTCTCCCCGTGTAGGAGTTACCCAGCCCCTTAACCGAAATATGAATGTTTATATCAACATCAGCCATGGATTTTCTCCTCCCGCACTTGCGGAAACCCTGACACCCGAAGGAAGCATCAATCCAGACATCCAGCCGGAAACCGGCATGAATTATGAAATCGGTACGAAGGGACAGGTATTCAGGAATAAAATGTTTTATGACATCGTTCTGTTCACCATGGATATCAGGAATCTGATTGTTGCCAGAAGAACAGGAGATGATGCTTTTGTAGGGGTGAATGCAGGAAAAACAGTCCATAATGGAATGGAGATCACCGTTAATTATGATTTTATAAAACCTGGGGTAACCCGGAAACGTCTGTATGGATTTATTACCTATACACTTGCAAATTATTCATTCAAAGAATTTGTCGATGGCGAAAATGATTATTCCGGTAACGAACTGACAGGTGTTCCCGGCCATGTGCTCAATGCGGGATTGGCATTTCAAACGAAACCAGGCATCTATGGCAATCTGAACTACCAGTTTGTAGACGAAATGCCGATGCGGGATGATAATTCCGCGTATTCTGATCCTTATCAACTTGTCAACCTTAAAGCAGGATTCAAAAAAGCAGTTTCACGTTATTTTGACCTGGATATCCATGCCATTGTCAATAATCTCACGGATTCCCGTTATGCTTCAATGATCATGGTCAATGCCAGCAGCTTCGGGGGAAGTGAACCGCGATATTATTATCCTGGTTTGCCGCGGAACTATTATTTCGGTGCAGAGATCGCCTACCGGTTTTAAGGAGATCTTCTGATCGGGTAAAGCATATGCTATAGGGCCAGCATCACCGTTCAGATCGTATCACTACAAAGACCGTCCAGGACTGAACCGTGGTCTGACGACGTATCCTCGTCTGACCACGACACCTGGGACGATAAGTACGGCAGATTGAGGTTTGAGTCAAAAACGGTCAATCAACCCCGTTACATCCACCAGGCAGGATCATTCTTCTCCCGATGAATTCAGCAGGTTTTCCTGGTTTATGAAGATCTGGGAATTCAGTTTTTCATCTGAAAAATATACTTCAGGATTATAGGAAGAGTGGTAAATATAATTGTAGCCCTGATGCCGGTATGCTTCCACAACCTGGTTATCCATACTACCGGACTGGATTTCTACCTTAAAGACCGGGTTGAGCAGGGTGGCCGGCTCAACATCATCCACAAACCCGGTGGCGGAAATAAACCGCAGATCAGACAGGTACTCAGCAACAGAAGCCGAATCAGCCTGTTGAGAACCAACAAACCAGACCGAATCAGATCTGTTCAGGATAAAGGAACTGTCGGCCGGATAATGGAATGTGATCTGAAAAATGCTATCGGTTTCCATTTGCAGAAATCTTGAATTCCTGAAACTGTTTGGCTCGGAAGGGAATGAAATCCCCATAAAATCATTGGCTGCATAAACTTCGTTATCATTCTGCAGCCTCACAAAGGTATGAAATTGCTGTTGTCCCTGTACACCAAACCTTCCAATGACCAGATCCAGCGTATTTTTATTCCCCTCAAAAACCTGAACCCGGGTACCGGTTGAATCCACCTGATAGTCTTTCCAGTTTTCAGGATCCCTCGTGGCAATTCTGTCAGGTTTAATGCTCATTAATGTCCCCAGGGCATTTTTCACACTTGAATTTGTTGCATTTACCGTTTTATTCCGGGATATCGATACCTTCCACGACCCGTTTTCCTTGATGACCTGAAATGATTCACCCGGTTTCGATATGATAATTTTGGATACATCGGCAGTGTCTATCTGAACAAGGTTCTGTCGGAAAGACCTGCTCCGGCCCGTATCTTTAAACAACTTCAGGCTAATATAAACCAGAACAAGGATGATTAAAAAAACCAGCAACCGGATTGTTCTTACATTTTTGATCATGGCACTATATTAAATATTTCCCTGAATCCACCTTTGTTTTTTAGCATTGTAACGTTGTTTCCTGATAAAACCAAGGACCAGTACAAACAATATCGGAATGATAACATTCCCGTATTTGTAAAGTGATTTTTCAGCTTCCTCCAATTGTTCCAGCGGCCTGTTGGTAATCCCCTTTGTTCTCAGATTGATCAAACCGGTATCATCCGAAATCCAGTCAATGGCATTGGAGGCAAGGTTGATATTATCCTCATTGACCGATTGCTGCTGTTGCCCTTCCCCATTGACTGCGAACTGCCCATTCGGGATGATCACCATTTTTGCATGGCCTGATCCGCTTAAGGGTCCTTCCAGAGCCACCACAACCACCTGTTCACTTTCCCTGAAATCGTTTTCCGTCCAGTCCTTATTGATATCCACATAGGCTGGAGGACTGACAACGCCTGAATTTTCAGATGTAAAAGCGACCGGTGAAATATTCACAGCTGAATCAGGAGGGGAATAGGATATAGAACTGATAAAGGGGAAAAAAACCGATTCAAGCCCCTGCCCTGCCGGGTGATCGCTGAAATTGGAAATGATAGGAAAATAAGGGAACTGGATCTGTGAATTCATCATAAAAGGGCCCTGTTGCTGACGTACGGTAACCGATCCGCAGTTTGCATCAATAACATATAAATCATTAACGGTAACCCCCTTTTCCAGTAACCAGGATTTTAAACCTATATCCGGTCCGGCCGCGAGGTAAGCCTGGTTGAGATTACCCTGCAGATTACTGAAGGCCAGGTAGATCCCCCCTCCCTGTGCCAGGTATTGATCCAGTTTCCGGAAATGACTTTCGGGAATCGTATCCTTTGGATCAATGATGGCTATGGTTTTATAAAAGACGGGTATGCCGGCCGTATCTGTAATGGTGTAGGGTTCCGGATCATATAACACGTTCAATTGTTCAAGAAGCTGAACCGATGCATTCAGCGGAGGTTCCCCATGCCCCTGGAGAAAAGCAATTTTCGGCTTATCTTCAACCGCTAATTTTTTAATGGAGGTTGTCAGGGAATATTCCATGCCGGTTCCTGGCTGCATCACAGGAATCACCTCTTTCTTTTCACCCATCTGCAGAACAGCCCCCATATAGGCACGCATCTGTTTCACCTGGTCCCGCTCCCTCACATTCACCATGATGGGACTGATCCCCGCCTGCTGGGCTTCCATTTCAGCCTCTTCATTTCTGCTCGGATTAATAAATTCATAAACGACGCTGCCGTCCGACCTGTTTTCATATTCCACCAGGAGGTCGACAAAATCCTTGCGGCTTTTTACCAGCTGAGGCGGCAGATCCTCCGAATAATAGGCTGTGATGGTAATCACATCATCCAGTTCATGCAATATATTCCTGGTTGCGTCACTTAATGTATATTGTTTATCTGCCGTAAAATCCAGTCTGAAAAACAGCTGGTTCGAAATCAGGTTAACCACAAAAAGTATGGCTATGATGATTAACAATTGTGAAAAAACATTTCTTTTCTTCATAATGAATACCTCTTTGATTGATCAATGCTGCCAGTTCCGTTTCGAAAGAATGGTCTCTGAAAGTACCAGGCCTAGGAAAATGATCGAAAAATAATATATCAGATCGCGCGTATCAAAAACACCCCTCGACAACGACTCATAATGAGTTCTTGCGCTCAGATAATCGAATATGCCTCCAACCGTTCCGGTAAAACTACCGGCCATGATATCGAAAAGAATATGGAAGAATAATCCGATCAGCAAGGCTATCAGGAAGGCTACGATCTGATTGCTGGTGAGGCTGCTGCTGAAAATACCGATGCTGATATACATGGCGCTCATCAGCAACAATCCGAAATACCCCCCGATCGTTGCACCATGATCTATGTCGCCAAGCATGGCTATTGTGATATAATAAGGCAGTGTACAGGCAAGCGCGATGGCCACCAGCAGGAAATTGGATAAAAATTTCCCGATGATGATTTCCCGGTCACTTACCGCCTTGGTACTCAACAATTCTATTGTACCCGAACGGTTTTCCTCTGCAAGTGTACGCATGGTAATGGCCGGGATAAAGAAAAACAAGGTCCAATAGGATATCCCGAAAAAAACCTGCAGACTAGCCTGGTCGATCAGAAATATTGAACTACCAAAAAGCCAGGTAAAAAAGCCACTCAGGCCAAGAAAAAGAATGATCATGATATAAGCTATCAATGAATCAAAATAGGAGGCAAGTTCTTTTTTGGCTAAGATCCAGATTTTTTGCATAATTCCCTTTGTTTAATTCGTTACTTCACGGAAGACATCTTCCAGTTTTGTTTCTATTCCCGTCATTTCAAGTAAATACCATTTATTCCTGACGCAAAGATCAAAGATCGGTTTGCGTGATGATACCTCAGGTTTACTCTGCACCAGTAAAAATCCTTCCCTGTTCTCCATGGACGTTACCTTCTCCACGGTCGCAAGTCCGAGAAGGGCCTTTCTGATAGATTGCTGGTCCCCTTCTATCTGTACGGAAATCAGTTCCTGTCCCTGTGCCTGTTTCCTTAATGTTTCAGAGGATCCGTCAGCCACGATCCTGCCTTTATTGATGATCAGGATCCTGTCACAGGTGGCTTCAACCTCCGAAAGGATGTGAGAACTGAGGATAACGGTTTTTTCCTTTCCCAACTCCTTGATCAGTTTCCTTATTTCGACGATCTGATTGGGGTCCAATCCTGAAGTAGGTTCATCGAGGATCAATATTTCCGGGTCATGGATCATGGCCTGAGCCAAACCCACCCGTTGCCGGTAACCTTTAGAAAGTTCATTGATCTTCTTATGCCTTTCCAGGTTAAGTCCACATACATCGATCATTTCCCTGATCTTCCTGTTCACTTCATCCTTCCTGATTCCCTGGATCTCAGCACAGAATTCCAGATAATCTACAATGGCCATATCGGTATACAGGGGATTGTTTTCCGGCAGATAACCAATCCTCTTCTTAATTTCACCCGGTTCTTTTTCAGCCCTGAACCCCGCGACCGAAATATTTCCATCCGTCGGAGCCATGTAACAGGTGATCATACGCATGGTCGTACTTTTCCCGGCACCGTTCGGCCCGAGAAAACCTACCACTTCGCCCGATTTAACCTCGAAGGAGATATCATCAACGGCTTTCTGATCCCCGTATTTTTTTGTCAGGTTTTCAACAACAATTGAAGCCATAATCAATTATTTTTTGAAGTCGCAATTTTAAATACTGTAAAGAAAATATCAAATTATTTATATTAAAAATAGTTAAAAAAACCCTGCACCTTCCACTGCCAGTCCCTGATCAGGGCAGATTGAACTCCTCCAGGTCCCAGAACAATGGCAACAAATACCTCATGCATAGGGTTATGACAATTATTGAGATCAGGTTCATCCAGAATCCGGTCTTTGCCATATCGGCCACACGAATATAACCAGAACTGAAGACAATGGCATTCGGTGGAGTCGCCACCGGCAGCATGAAAGCACAACTGGCCGCCAGGCATGCCGCAATCATCAGGGTAAATGGATGGAATCCCAGGGCACTGGCAATAGAGGCGAGAATGGGCAGCAGGATAGACGCGGTAGCGACATTCGATGTGATCTCCGTGAGAAAATTTACTGTGGTACTAACCGCCAGCAGCACCATGATCAATTCAGTCCCGCTGAAATACTCGATCTGTTGACCGATCCACGCAGCCAACCCGGAATTGCTGAAACCCGTAGCAATGGCCAGCCCACCTCCGAACAGGAGCAGGATCCCCCAGGGCAGCCGCCGTGCTGTTTGCCAGTCAAGGATCACATCCCCGTTTCTTGCGGGTATCAGGAACAATAAAGTGGCGCCCCCGATGGCAATTATGGTATCGTCGATGCCTGAGATAAATTTTGACAGAAAAAATGACCGGGTGATCCAGGAAAACGCGGTGAGACTAAATACGAAAACTAACCATTTTTCTTCGACCTTGAGGGAGCCTAATTTTTTCAGTTCCGAATCTATGGTCCCGCTAACCTGGGAAAACTTATTTATCCCTGAAGGGTGTGCGATGAATGTAAGGTAAAACCAGCATATAACCAGCAGTACGGCAGATATTGGCAATCCGAAAATGATCCAGTCAGCGAATGACACTTCGACATTGTAATACTCTTTTGCTACAGCAGAAAAAATGGCATTGGTGGGTGTCCCGATCAATGTTGCCATGCCCCCGATCGATGCGGCGTAGGCTATCCCTAACATAAGGGATATTCCGAATTTTTTACCTTCCTTTTCACCCTTCAGTTCATCTTCCATGCTAAAAAACTCCCCGAATTGCCTGGCAACGGCAAGTGCGATGGGCAACATCATCATGGTTGTGGCTGTATTGGATATCCACATGGACAGAAGGGCGGTGGCGAGCATGAAACCAAGAATCACACTTTTAATGTTAGTGCCTACCAGTTTGATTATGTTCAGGGCGATACGGCGGTGAAGGTTCCATTTTTCCATGGCAAGGGCGATCATAAATCCCCCCATATACAGGAAAACCATTTTATGCCCATAGGAGGCCGTGGTTTCTTCAATATCCACTGCCCCGGTAAGCGGAAAAATGATGATGGGAAGCAGGGAAGTAGCCGGGATCGGGATCGCTTCTGTTATCCACCAGGTGGCTATCCAGATCGTGCCGGCCAAGACAGAGCGGCCTTCAAATGTCAGATCCGGCGGATGAAAAAAGAACAGGATCAAAAAGAATAAAAAAGGTCCCAGGACCAATCCCATCAATTGCCTTCTATTGAATGTTTTCTGATTCATTCGAATTTAAATGCCTCTGTGACCCAAAAAAATTTTTTGATCTGCAAATTATGCGCTATTTTAAGAATGTAAAAGATATAATTTGTTTTTTACGGTTTCTCCGTTAAATAAATTAATATGAAAAGATCCACCGTAAACCAGGCTGTAAAGGATGCAATGCATTTTTTTAAAAAGCACCACTGGCTGCTTCCTCCTGATCCAAGATGGGATGTGACTGATTTTGGACTTGGCCATTTCGAAAAATTCGGGCTAATCCTCGTTAACCTGGCTGAAGAAAATGAATACTGTGAAAAACTGATGTATGCCAAAAAAGGAATGACCACCCCCTGCCATTCCCATAAAAAGAAAAAAGAAGATATTATTGTCAGGAATGGCAAACTTGCCATCCAGGTCTGGAACGGCGATCCTTCCGGTTCCAGGGACAATAAAATGTTCCCCCTCAAAATAAACGGGATTACGGCAGAAGTTTATTCGGGCGATATCCTATCCCTTGAATCAGGGGAGAGAGTGACCCTCGAGCCAGGCATATATCATGAGTTTTATCCCCTGTCAGAAGAATGTATCCT
>JAGTVG010000278.1 GCA_018224645.1 Cyclobacteriaceae bacterium | reverse complement strand
CCTGTTCATCGAGGCAGACTACCTTACATCCGGTCCGGAAACCGGGATCAAGGGCCAACACCCGTTTCTGTCCCATCGGAGGGGCCAGCAATAACTGGCGCAGGTTTTCCGCAAACACGGTAATGGCTTCCGCATCTGCCGATTTTTTAGTCTCCACCCGGGTCTCATTTTCCATCGATGGTTTCAACAACCTTTTATAGGCATCGTACATGGCAAGCCTAACCTGGTCGGCGCTTGAATTCCTGGCAGTGATCAGCATCTTTTCCATCCGCTGATGGACCATGGATTCATCCGGCTGGATATCGACAGAAAGAAACATTTCCTTTTCACCCCGCCGGATGGCAAGCATCCTGTGTGAAGGAATCTTTTTAACCGGTTCACTGAATTCGAAATAATCCTTGTATTTGATACCCTCGGATTCTTTTCCCCTGATCATTTTGCTCGTCAGGATCCCTTCGTTATAAAAGATTTTCCGGAGCATTTCCCTCACCCCCGCATTCTCAGAGACCCATTCGGCCATGATATCCCTGGCTCCCTGAAGCGCTTCATCTACATCGCTGACCTGTTTTTCAGGATCAACAAACGTACCGGCAATTTTTTCAACATCGATGGTTTTCTGTTCAAAAATCTGACTGGCCAACGGTTCAAGACCTTTTTCCCTCGCAGCGGTTGCCCTGGTCCTTCTTTTCGGTTTGTAGGGAAGGTAAAGATCCTCGAGGACACTCAATGCTTCTGCCCCGAAAATGCTCTTTTTTAATTCCGGAGTAAGATTTCCCTGTTCTTCTATGGTCTTAAGAATGAAGGCCCTTCTTTTTTCAAGCTCCAGCAATTGTTCCTGCCGGTCCCGTATCTGAGTCAGCATCACTTCGTCAAGGCTTCCGGTCCTTTCCTTCCGGTACCTGGAAATAAAAGGGATCGTCGCATCCCCTTCCAGAAGTTGTATGACGTTATCCACCTGCCAGTGGTTCAACCCCAGTTCAAGCGATATTTTCTGATTCAATGATATCGTATCGTCCATACCCTAGTATACCTAATTCCTTCAAAAATTTAAAATTCAAAGATAAGTAAAGCATTTTATTCAAGGGATTTCATAACTCAATCTTTTCGTGTTTATTTTGCACACTCCGGACTGATGCTGAAACACGATCACCGGCCAGGTAAATATTATGACGGCAGAAAAAAATAAAGGAAGGAAAGTCAGGCGGGAGATCATCGAGTGGGCGGTGATCATCGGCATAGGCCTGGTGCTTTATCTTACCGGGCTGCATACGCAGGTGATCGGCACATTGCAGGGACTTGTTCTTAAAACCGGGATCATTAAACCCGATACATCGCCCGGGGAAGTCATTGCCCCCGCTGAATATAATTTTAAGCTGGTCGACCAGGAAGGGAGGTTACTGGAGGGATCTTCCCTGGAAGGGGAAGTCGTTTTTATGAATTTTTGGGCTACATGGTGCCCCCCATGCATCGCGGAAATGCCGGATATCAACAGGCTCTACGGTGAACTGCAGGAGGAAAGTGACATACGGTTCATTCTGGTCTCACTGGATGAAGATTTTAACAAGGCCATTGAATTCGTGAAAGAAAGAGGATACGATTTCGACATCTACCAGTTTGCCTCACCTGTCCCGATGGTCTATGAAAGCAGGGCAATTCCAACCACCTTCGTCCTGTCGCCTGAAGGAGAAATTGTCGTAAAAAAAGAAGGCATGGCAAAGTATAATTCAGAATCCTTCAGAAATTTTCTTCGCTCACTCAAGTAAAATAATTAAGAGGAATTTGAATATCTATTATTTATAATTACTTTTGCAGTCCAAAAAAAACTTTGAAATAAAGTATGGCAAATCATAAGTCAGCATTAAAAAGGGTAAGGTCGAGTGCCGCCAAAAGGTTACGAAACAGGTATCAGGCCAAAACCACACGTACATACATCAAAAAATTAAGAGAAACCACGGATAAAAATGAAGCGATGGACCTCTATAAAAAGGTTTCGGGTATGCTTGATAAACTGGGCAAAAAGAACATCCTTCATAAAAATACCGTTGGCAACAAAAAATCCAAACTCGCAAAATACGTCAACAGCCTGACTTAAAAAATTTCAACAATAGATCCGGCCCTGATCCAGAAAAATCAGGGCTTTTTTTATTATTTTTTTTTATCTTTAGTCAAAAAAACAACCAGCATGGAATCACCACTTACGGGATATTTGCGTATCCCCCAATGGGCGGAAGAAGACCGTCCCCGCGAAAAATTATTGTTAAAAGGCAGATCCGCACTCTCTGACGCGGAACTGCTCGCCATTCTACTGGGCACCGGCATGAGATCCATGAGTGCGGTTGACGTGGCCAAACAGCTCCTGCAGACGGTAAATTTCGATCTGAACGAACTTGCACGGTGTTCGGTACATGACCTGATGAAGCAGAAAGGAATAGGACAGGCCAAGGCGATCACCATTGTAAGCGCCCTGGAATTCGGAAAACGGCGAAAAGAAACGAATTCGATCTCCAAACCCACGATAACCTCCTCAGGGGATGTTTTTGAACTCTTGCATGCTGATCTCCAGGACCTGCCTCACGAAGAATTCTGGATAATTATTTTAAACCGGGCCAATCGTGTGATCAGGAAATGGAAAATCAGTTCCGGCGGCATTTCCGGGACCGTAGCTGATCCGCGTCTGATCTTTAAAACAGCCCTTGATCTGTATGCAAGTTCGATTATCCTTGTCCACAATCATCCATCCGGTGCTGTAAAACCCAGCCAGGCAGACATTTCCCTGACAAAAAAACTGAAACAGGCCGGAGAATTACTTGAAATTCCTGTACTGGACCATATCATCTACGGGGAAAAAGAATATTTCAGTTTTGCCGATGAAGGATTGTTATAAAAAGCAAAAAATACAAACCCGGAATATTTATAAACTTTTAACAGCATGTAAATTCATTTAACTTGTTCATTCCACGAGAGGTGCTGAAGGGTTTACGCCGGAAGGTACAATTCCGGTAACCCATCCCCAGGCTTCCGGATAAATTGCCGGGATTTCGAATTCTTTGAATATCTTTGCAACTTAAAGGAAATTGTGATTCATCACCCGATACAGATCAGTAGCTTCAGGCTCCGGCCGGCGAGTCATCGCCCCGGGCATTGGTTCGAAACACGGCTGTGCATACTGCAGGAAGGAAAAATTCTGAATCTTCCGGGTTAATGCTTCGGATATGAAATATCTCTGGACGGTTATCATTTTTATTTCCCTTTTTATCCTGGGATATACCTTCTTTTCATCCGGCGGGAATGATAAAGTGATTTATGAGCAAACCATCCTGGAGGAAAGGGAAAAGAAAGCTGAATTCATGGAAAATGATCCGGACTCGCCATTTCGCAAAAAAGGTCTGGTGACCTTCGGAGGGCTTAAATATTTTGATCCGGATCCCGCCTTCCGGGTAGAGGCAGAAGTGAAGCTTCTTGAACAGCCGGAAGAAATCCAGCTGACCCTGAACGACGGCAGCCAGCGTAAATATTTCAGATATGCCAGGGCGAAATTTGAACTTTCGGGCATCCCGCAGATGCTGGTCCTGCTCAAATCCGAAGATTACTGGAATGAAGACTGGGTATTTCTTCCTTTTTACGATGAAACCAGTGCTGATGAAACCTATGGCGGGGGCAGATATCTTGAAGTCCCCTATGCCGGAGGTTCCACGGCATTCATCGATTTTAACTTATCCTATAATCCCTATTGCGCCTACACGGATACCTACCTGTGCCCATTCCCTCCCCCTGAGAACCAGATTACGGTCAGGGTCACCGCGGGAGAAAAACTTTACAGCCAGGATCATTAATCCCGATTATTCATAATTTATTTTTAAAATGGAATACCAGTTGTATGTAACCTAATCATATTCATTAAAATACGTGACGCCCAGATAAAATCGGGACAGCCCCCGGGGTGACTGCCTGCATCCCTTTCGCATAGCTTCAGCCGAGCAAAGCCGTCAGGTAGGCCTGCCTACCGTCAGGTAGGAAAAATTTATGAATTCTTCGGGTTAATATACCTTCTATGACAGGATAAACGAATCAAATGATTAATTTTACGCTTTGTTTTTGAACATCCTAATATGAAAATATCCTATAGCTGGCTTAAGGAATACATCGATGTGGACATTGATCCGGAAACATTGGGAAAATTGTTGACGAACACAGGCCTCGAAGTGGAAGGGATTGCATCCTATGAGGAAACAAAAGGAAGCCTGGAAGGTCTGGTGGTGGGAGAAGTGATCACCTGTGAAAAACATCCGGACGCCGACAGGTTAAGTGTAACAACCGTTGATATCGGCAACAACAGGGTGGTTCCGATCGTCTGTGGCGCCCCAAATGTTGATATCGGGCAGAAGGTGGTGGTAGCCCCGGTGGGAACCATGATCCATCCGATCTCGGGAGAACCCTTTGAAATCAGAAAGACAAAAATCCGCGGTGAAGTTTCGGAAGGAATGATCTGTGCAGAAGATGAGATAGGCCTGGGTGATGACCACAGCGGAATATTGGTACTTGAAACAGATTTACCGAACGGCACACCGGCTTCTGATCATTTTAAGCCGTTAAAGGATGTTGTATTTGAAATCGGACTCACCCCTAACCGCTCGGATGCGACATCCCACATCGGGGTGGCCAGGGATATTCGTGCCATGACAGGTAAAACGGTCAATTGGCCTTCCGTGAATAATTTTTCTGCAGACAATCACGACCTCCCCATTGAGGTAATCGTCGAAAACAAAGAGGCCTGCCCCAGGTATTCCGGCATAACCATTTCCGGAGTAAACATTCAGGAATCACCGGCCTGGTTGAAGGGCAGGCTCAGGTCGATTGGGCTGACGCCCATCAATAATGTGGTGGATATCACCAATTTTATCCTTCATGAAATGGGACAACCCCTGCACGCTTTTGATGCGGACAGGATCGACGGGGGAAAAGTCATCGTAAAAACCCTGGGTGCCGGATCTTCATTCATTACCCTGGATGAGGTTGAGAGAAAGCTGCAGGCACAGGATCTGATGATCTGCAATAACCGGGAAGGGATGTGCATTGCCGGCGTTTTCGGAGGCGTAAAATCAGGAGTCACCCGGAAAACGAGGAACATCTTCCTGGAAAGTGCCTATTTTTCTCCGGATTATATCAGGAGAACGGCACAGCATCATGAATTAAAGACGGATGCCTCCTTCTTATTTGAAAGAGTAACTGATCCTGAAATTACGGTATATTCATTAAAAAGGGCAGCAAT
>JAGTVG010000277.1 GCA_018224645.1 Cyclobacteriaceae bacterium | reverse complement strand
GAAAATGTTCCCTATTATACGTTCAGCATTGATGAAATGATCCCGGCAGTCGGGCAGGGTGCCGTTGGAATACAGATCAGGATAAATGACCCTGAGGTGGCAGAGCTGGTTGCCGCCCTGAATCATGTAGAAACATGGATGGCTGTCACTGCGGAACGGTCATTGCTCCACACCCTGGACAGCGGTTGCCAGTTTCCCGTCGGTGCCCATGGAAAGGTATATGGCAATTCACTGGAAATTGCAGGGTTCGTCGGACTGGAAGACGGGACAAAGGTATTGAAGGAAAAGCTGCACGCAGAAGCAAAAGATCCGGATGCGGCCGGCAAGATCCTGGCGGATAAATTAATAAAAAGGGGAGCCCTGAAACTGCTCAATGTAGAAAAATGAATCATCCCCTGAAAGATATCCACATTGTCGTCACGAGAGATCCTGATCAATCCGGAAACCTGATCGGGAAACTCACCGAGCTGGGAGGAAAGGTTCATTCTTTTCCCACCATCAAAATCCACCCTCCCGATGATTGGACAAACTGTGATAAAGCCCTGGGTCAAATTGAAAAATATCATTGGATCATTTTTACCAGCGTAAACGGGGTCAGGTATTTTATGAATCGTGCACGCCACCACCGGATAAAATATTTTGGCGCATCCATTGCTGCCGTTGGTAAAAAAACGGCGGACGAATTGACAGAATATGGAATTACAGCAAACTTAATCCCTTCATCCTATTCTGCTGAAGGATTGCTTGAACGATTCGGCACAATGGATATCAGGGATCAGATGATCCTGATTCCCACTTCTGACCGGTCTGGAGAGGATCTTCCCTCCGGGTTGAAGAAAATGGGTGCCAGCGTTGAAAAAATCACATGTTACCAGACGGGAAACCCCGACCCGGAAGAAACTGACACCGCGGTCAATGCCCTGCTGCAGCAAAAAATGGACTGTTTCACATTCTACAGCCCTTCTGCTTTTAGATCATTGATGGAAATTCTGGATAAAAAACAATTGAAGGAGCTCCTTTCGGGCGAAACAGCCCTTGCCGCCATAGGGCCGGCTACTGCCCGGATAATCAGGAAAAATGGATATGAGGTCAGGATACAGCCTGAAAAAAGTCTGGATGAAAGTATGATCGAAGCAATTGTTTCCTATTTTAAAAAAATGAACTGAAAATGCAGGAAAAAAGTTACCGTTACATAAATGCCATACGTAAACAACCGGTTGACCGGACACCGCTATGGATCATGAGGCAGGCTGGAAGGTATCTGCCGGAATACCAGGCTGTCCGTGATAAGTATGATTTTATCACGGTCTGTAAAACTCCCGAACTGGCAACGGAAGTTACCTTACAGCCCATCAGAAGATTTGACTTTGATGCGGCCATTCTTTTTTCCGATATCCTGGTGATCCCTGAAGCCATGGGACAAAAGCTTGAATTCCTGGAAAACCACGGCCCGAAACTTTCCCCCCAGATCCTCAGCGGGAAGGATATTTCGGAACTTTCAGTTAACAATTTAACATCGAGACTCACCTATGTGGCCGATGCGATCCGGATGGTCCGCAAGGAATTAAATGGAAAAACGCCCCTCATCGGTTTCAGCGGCTCTCCATTCACCCTGGCTACCTACATGATTGAAGGGAAACCCACCAGGAATTTTAAATTTATCAAACAGTTAATGTATACAGATCCGCAACTGTTGCACCGCTTACTCAGCATGCTTACCGTGGCAGTAAGTGAATACCTTATCATGCAGATCGAAGCCGGTGCGGAAGCCGTCCAGGTGTTTGATACCTGGGGTGGGATTATTCCTCCCCACCTCTACCTGGAATTTTCAGGTAACCATCTGAAAACGATCACATCAAATCTGAAGAAATATAACTGTCCGGTTACGCTTTTCAGTAAGGGCGGAATAGAACTGCTGGAAAAGTTAGGGGACAGCGGGGCCGATATGCTCGGGGTTGACTGGATGACGGATATGCGGGAAGCCAGGGAACGTGCCGGGCATCTGGCAGCCTTGCAGGGTAATCTCGACCCAACCATCCTTTATGGAAAACGTGAAATAATAAAACAGGAAACGGTGAAGATACTGGAAGTATTTAACGGGCAGAGCGGTCATGTCTTTAATCTTGGGCATGGGATCCTGCCGGACATACCCGTCGACAATGTTTCCTTCCTGGTGGATACGGTCAGGGAAACAAGCGTTAAATTGCAGGAAAAATATTCTTAAGGAAAAGGTGAAGTATGGAAGACAAGTTTAAGGTAAATATTGATCTTTTAAAAAAGTATGATGTGCCTGGGCCAAGGTATACAAGCTATCCTACCGCCCCCTATTTCCACGATGGGATCAATTACCGGAATTATATTGATCATATCCGCCATGATGATGAAAATATTGAAAACGGAGATCTTTCCGTCTATTTTCATCTCCCTTTCTGCGATACCTTATGTTATTTCTGCGGGTGCAACATGATGGTAACCCGTAACTGGTCGCGGATCGATGAATACATCGGTTACCTGGAAAAAGAGATCCGTTTATTGAAGAAAGAAATAAGCCCTGACCGGAAGGTCATTCAATTGCACTGGGGCGGAGGGACGCCAACTCATCTCTCGCCGGATCAGATAACCCGGTTGGGAAATATCATTCATGCTTATTTCGATTTCCGGAAAGATGCCGAAATAGGGGTTGAAATAGATCCCCGTGAATTGACCTTTGATCATATGAAGGCTTTGAAGCTTGCCGGATTCAATCGTTGCAGTATGGGTGTGCAGGATTTTGATCCCAGTGTGCAGCAGGCGGTGAACAGGATCCAGCCGGAAAAGATAACAAGGCAGGCGATCGAATGGGCCAGGGAGCTGGGTTTTCAGAGCCTGAACCTTGACCTGATGTATGGACTTCCCCATCAGCATGAGGAACAGTATGAAAAAACACTTGATAAGATCCTCGAACTGTGCCCCGACCGGCTGGCGGTTTTTAATTATGCCCATCTCCCGGAAATCATTAAACATCAGCGGCTGATCAGGGAGGAATGGATCCCCCCGAGGGAGGTAAAACTCCGGTTACTGAAAATGAGTATTGAAAAACTCACCGGGGCAGGATATGTTTATATTGGCATGGACCATTTTGCCAGGCCGGATGATGAACTGACCCTGGCCATGAACAATGGAACCCTGTACCGCAATTTCCAGGGATATTCAACCCATGCCGGCATCAACCTGTTCGCTTTCGGCATCACGGGCATCGGAATGCTTTCAGATCTTTATACCCAGAATTTCAAGAAATTCAAGGAATATTATGAATCCATCGATAAAGGCAGGTTACCGGTTATGAGAGGCATCAGTCTGAATGAAGACGACCTGCTGCGGAGGGATGTCATCACCCGGCTGATGTGTAATTTCCAGCTCGTAAAAAAGGACATCGAAGAAAAATATGGAATTGACTTTGATACATACTTCGGGAATGCCCTGTCATCGCTTGAAACTTTTCAGGAAGATGGCCTCGTACAACTTGAGGTTGATAAAATCCGGATTTTACCTCCCGGGCGGTTGCTCATCAGAAATATTGCCATGAATTTTGATGCTTACCTGATGAAAAAAGAAAACAATAAGCCAAAATTTTCCAGGACCGTTTAGGAATTTCACCCATTGGATAAAACCAGATATCAGACCAGAAGCTGAATGAAGGATAAAAAAACAAGTATTGCGGTAATTGGCGGCGGGATATCAGGATTGACTGCTGCTTACTGGCTGATGAAAAAAGGCCATTCCATTACACTTTTTGAAAAAAAATCACAGGTAGGCGGGTCGATCATCACCGAAAGAACGGAGGGTTACCTGGTGGATTATGGCCCCAACAGTACCCTTGAAACCTCCACTGCCCTGACTGAGCTGATCAGGGAACTGGGCTTGGAAGGGCAGAAGATCTACGGCAACGAAGCCTCCAATAAAAGATACATCGTCAGGGATGGCAACCTGCATCCCGTACCGATGAAACCTGGTTCATTTCTGACCACCCGGCTGTTTTCCCTCAGGTCCAAGCTGGGACTGCTGATGGAACCATTTATCAGGCCTACGGCCGGGGATGATATTTCCCTGGCTGATTTTGTACGGCACCGACTTGGGGATGAATTCCTGGATTACGCCATCAACCCCTTTGTGGCAGGTGTATATGCGGGCGACCCGGAAAAACTGAGTACGTCCGCTGCATTCCCCAAACTCTATGCCCTGGAAAAAAAATACGGGAGCCTGATCCGGGGAGCGATCGGAGGAGCCAGGGAACGAAAAAAAAGAAATGAAGTCGCAAAGGACCGGGCTAAATTGTTCTCCTTCAGGGACGGGATGGAAGTCCTTCCAAATAAGCTTGCGGAAAAAATAGGATCCGGAATCGTGCTGAATGCTGAGATCAAAAAAATATTCAGCCTTGAGGATGGATTTCAACTGGATTACCTGCAGCACAATAAAGCTGCCCGGGAGAATTTCGACCGGGTACTTGTCGCCATTCCGTCAAAACCACTTGCCAGCCTTGTCGGTCCATTAAATCCCGGTTTTGCAGCCGAATTAAAAAGCATTTATTACCCGCCTGTTGCCGTTGTATTCACCGGCTTCAGGGCTTCCGATGTGATCAGGCCGCTCGATGGCTTTGGATTCCTGGTCCCGGAAATTGAAAGAAGGCAGATTCTGGGCTCGATCTGGAGTTCGACAATCTTTCCGGGAAGGGCGCCGGAAGGGCATGTGGCATTCACTACCTTTGTGGGTGGCACCCGGCAGCCTGAAAATACGGAAATGAATGAAACCTTATTGCTGAAACTTGTCATTGATGAACTGAACGACCTGGTCGGTCTGCGCAATGAACCTGTATTCACCCGCATGAAAAAATGGGCCGAAGCCATACCACAGTACAATGTGGGTTATGGAAAGATTCAGGATCTGTTCACGCATATGGAAAATGAATTTCCGGGTCTTTTTATTGCAGGCAATATCCGGAAGGGGATCAGTGTGGGCGACAGCATTCTTTGTGCCCATGAAACCGTTCAGAAAATGAATGAGACCTGAGTTTTGTATAAATAAAATATGACAGATCATGTTCACACCTTATTACCGCCCGAGAAGATTACGGAAAAATGAAAATATAAGAAGGCTTGTCCGCGAAAATTCAGTAACCCTGGATGACCTGATCATGCCGTTATTCGTAACAGAAGGAAACAATCTGATGAATCCCATCAGTTCCATGCCGGGAAACCATCAGTTATCCATCGATCTCCTGGTAAAGGAAGTACAGGAATTACATTCTCTTGGAATTCCAGCCATCATCCTTTTTGGCATACCCGGACAAAAAGATGCCATTGGCAGTGATGCCATGAGCCAGGAAGGCATCATTCAAAGGGCGATCAGGGAGTTGAAACAGGCTGTTCCGGGAATGTATGTGATCACCGATGTCTGTTTTTGCGAATATACTGACCATGGTCATTGCGGTGTGATAAGGAATGGGGGAGTGGACAACGATGCCACCCTGGAAATGCTTGGAAAACAGGTTATTTCCCATGCCAGAGCGGGAGCCGATATGGTGGCACCTTCAGGCATGATGGACGGAATGATCGGGGCTATCCGCGAAGCCCTGGACCAGGAAGGTTTTTCTGAAATTCCAATTATGAGCTACGCGGCTAAATATTCCTCCGCCTTCTATGGTCCGTTCCGCGAAGCTGCCGGCTCAGCCCCGCAATTCGGTGACAGGCGGGCTTACCAGATGGATCCGCCCAATGCACGGGAAGCCTTGTACGAGGTGGAACTGGACATTAATGAAGGTGCCGACATCATCATGGTGAAACCTGCCCTTTCCTACCTGGATATCATTTCAAAGGTCAGGGAACAGGTGAATCTTCCGGTGGCTGCCTATAATGTCAGCGGGGAATTTTCCATGGTGAAGGCAGCAGCCCAGCTGGGCTGGATCGATGAGAAGAAAGTGGCCCTCGAAATGCTAACATCCATGAAACGGGCCGGCGCCGACATGATCCTCACCTATTTCGCCAGGGATGTGGCAAAATGGCTGCAGGGTTCCTGAAAAAGGGTCAAAATTTATATCACAATATTTTTGATATAGATTCAGATTTTTTTGATATCGACCCCCCTTTTCTCTAAAAAAATACACTTCAAATCAACCATTATATCATGATTT
>JAGTVG010000276.1 GCA_018224645.1 Cyclobacteriaceae bacterium | reverse complement strand
TGATCCTTTTCCCGGAAATGTCCCTGACCGGTTATACCAGGGAAAAAGCAAGCAGATATGCAATGATGAGGGATGATCCCAGGCTGGAAAAACTGAGGAACATGGCCATGGAATATCAAATGATCATCATTGCCGGGGCACCGGTCAGGTTGGGCCGGGAAATGTACATTGGTTCATTTATTTTTCTTCATGATGGATCAGAAAGTATCTATTTAAAGAAATTCCTTCATGCCGGGGAGGAAAAATATTATATGTCCTCCCTTGAATCCGATCCGGTGATCGAATTTCAGAATGAATCTCTATCCATTATCCCATCCCATGCCAATTTTGTTTTTTTCCATTCCGGCAGGAACATCTCTGCGCTCAATAAGGAAATGAGGGACCAGGGAATCTAGATTGGCCGACCCTTCCCGCCTAAGCTGGAATGGTGCCGCATCAGTACAGGCACAATGGAAGATATGGAAAAGTTTGTGAAGGGGTTGAATGATATATTATAAATTTATGAACTCATGCGATGACTCCAAGTCAGAATCATGAGTTTATAAATTCAACACCCGGTAGGCTTCGGTAATGTCTATCTGCTGAAGGTATTTGTAAAGGGGAAGGTAACCATGATATGATTTTATAAATAGAAGTTCCTTTCTTTGTTTATTCATGACAAATTCAACGAAAAATTCACCATTCGGGGAATGAAAAAGATCAATCTGGATATCCTGACCCGCAGAAAAGGTAGTCAGGTGTTGGCATGCATTCAGGGTGAATTCACGCTGTAATATAGGTGATAGCTGTATAAAATCTTCATGCTTCATGGCTGATATTACTTCGGTTCAAGGTAAATGTTGAACTCTTTACCTGGTCTGATTTTCAGTCATAAATTCGTTAACGAAATATTAAATTAAGAAGTTGCCTGGATCTTAAATCGTTTGATGATCTTCAATGAAATCAGGTAAATGATCAGTATTCCCACCGGTGCAAAAATCAACCAGACCGCTACCGCATAACTGATCGACCATGACAACTCCGTTACCGCAGCCCAGAAATTATTCTGGAAAAGCAGGATCAGCTCTTCAACATTCCACAGGAAATCACTTCTGCTGAACAAAACATGACCCATGGAATAAAAAGGCACAAGCATCAGGATCATAAATGGAAAACTCAGATAATTCGCAAGCTGGATCACCACCAGGTTCAGCCTGAAAAGTATTGAGACCAATGTACAGATAATGGTTGTTGTGCCCTGTACCGGAAACATCCCGATGATTACCCCGAGGGAAATGGCCATAGCCAGTTCATTCGGGGAGGCCCCCTGCCTTATAAAATCATTAATCGTTTGTTTTAACCGGAAATAAACACTTTTCACGCTGGCAATATAATCATTATGATCAAATGAATGATATACAACACATTAATTATTGATTATTTTTTATCGTTCTTGTTATTACCATTTTTGGGTACACGGGTTCAATGAATCCGGATTCATCTACATAAAAGATTAATTCGGGATATTATTGACCTCATCCTGATTATTTCTTAAATTACCCCCGGTAAACAATAATGATGTATCATGGATTTTCCTAAGACTTTAAAGATTTTTATCGGATATCTATTTACTCTTTTTGCAGGATCCCTGCTTCTTATTCTTGTCGCCCTGACAGGCTCGGAAACGTTGACGTACGGCGTACTTGCCCTTCTTGTCGCAATTACCTTTGCCTTCCTGTTCTCGACGAATTTCTTCGCCCAGGAAAAATAAAACGGCTTTGTGCTGGTTCAGATTTTTCTGAACACGCTTTTCATCCCCTGAGGTTTGAGTACTGGTTTTTTTATATTATATTATAGGATGATGAGACTGAAAGAAATTGAAAAATATCTGAAGAATATCATAAAAAAGACATTTTTATATTTTCTGGTTCTTTTTTTCTCAATAACAGCCTCATTCGGTCAGATCCCGCAGGGTGTACCCAAACCCCAGGATAATGACCCGGTTGCATTTAATTCATTATCTGATGTGATCATTTACGTGATACTTCCGGCTCTGTTGATCATTATTTATCTTTTTATTTTATATCGCCAAAGAAAAAGAAGGAGAAAGGAAGACCAGGAATCAGCCCGGCAGGAAAAGGAGATAAACCGCTGACATATTTTTTTGATAGGTGCAGAAGCCTTTATGGTGTTGATCATGGGTTCCGTACCCGGAAAGATCCGGCAAATAAAATCCAATGCATATTATCGATTCTGTGGAAGGCAGCATTTCGAAGAAGGATCCATGGAGAAATTTATCGTCACCCATTATCACCCTTAATCCACAAATCCTTTAAAAATAAGGCGATCTTAATGTATGAGTGCTTTTTCTATTTCCGATTCGATCAGGACAATGCTGCTGATCGCAATACAGAGCAGCAATTCTGTCAGGGTAAGGGGATCGGTGGTCAGGAATACCTGCAGGAATGGAACATAAATGGCGGAAATCTGCAGGGCAAATACCAGCAGGATAAGAATGACAATGGGGATATTCGAAAAAAGTCCTGTCTTGAAAATGGAATCCTTGAATGACCGGGTGGCAAGAGCCTGCCACATCTGCGCAAAAGCAATACCGCTGAACATCATGGTTTGCCAGTGTACATCCTGATTGGACCATGCATATATCCCAATGACGATAGAGATCATCCCGATAAGGATCCCGGTTCTCAGGATCTGCCCGCCAACCCCTTCGCTGAAGATATTGGATTTAGGTGGGATGGGCGGTCTGCGCATGGTGAATGTTTCGGCTGGTTCGACACCAAGTCCTACGCCAAGCAATCCATCCGTAAGCAGGTTCAGCCAAAGAAGTTGTAAAGGAAGCAGGGGAATGGTAATGGCTTCAAGCCCTGACCCGAAATTGATCATGGTGATCAGCGGAACAAATATCATCACAAGCACCTTTCCCAGGTTACCTGCAATGGAAAACTTAACAAACTTCCTGATATTATCATAAATAACCCGGCCCTCTTCAACGGCAGCCACTATGGTGGCGAAGTTATCGTCACGAAGAACCATATCCGACGCTTCTTTCGACACGTCGGTCCCTGTGATACCCATGGCCACCCCGATATCCGCCTGTTTCAGTGCAGGGGCATCATTCACCCCGTCGCCGGTCATGGCTACAACATGTCCATTCTGCTGCAGGACCTTGACAATACGCAGTTTATGTTCCGGGGATACCCTTGCATAAACGGATACCTCTTCCACCTTCTTTCTTAATTCTTTTTCAGATAATTTAGCCAGTTCGATGCCGGTGATATAATTTTCATTCTGTGAAATGTTCAGCTTCCTGGCAATATAACTTGCCGTAAGCGGGTGGTCTCCTGTGATCATAATGGGCCTGATCCCGGCTTGTTTACATTTTTCAACAGCCAGCTTCACCTCCTCGCGTGGAGGATCGATCATACCAATGAGACCCAGCAGGATAAGGTCGTGTTCGGCTTCCTCGGGATCAGGATCCTTCCCATAGGTACGGTAAGCGACACCCAGTACCCGTATACCTTTCGAGGCGAACTCCCTGTTCTTCTGCGAAAGATCATCCTTGATTTCTTCCGTAACAGGCACCATCTGGTTGTTCCGGATCACATGGGATGATAATTCCAGCAGTCCGTCAAATGATCCTTTTGTAAAGGAGATCTTTTCGGGCCGGGTATCCTCATTGTGATTAAAAATTTTCAACGGGTATTTATCGGAAGATACAGGGAAGTCATGGAATGTGGTCATTCGTTTCCGGTCAGAATCGAAAGGATTTTCATTTAACCGTGGAAATGCTTTTTCGAGCTCCCTTTTATCGAGGCCAAATTTCCTGGCAGCCACCACAATGGCGGTCTCCGTCGGATCTCCGATCACCTCTGATTCATCTTCCTCGTTTCCGTTGGAAAGTGTCGCATCATTGCATAAAGCACCCGAAAGCAGAATGGATTGAATAAGTAAATTTTTATCCCCCCCTTTCCCGGATGTATCCGATTGTTCCAGATATTCCAGCGGTATGATCTCATCGGCAGTTGCTAGAAAGGTAACCGTCATTTTGTTCTGGGTCAGGGTACCTGTTTTATCCGAACATATATCTGTCACCGATCCCAGGGTTTCTACGGCAGGCAGTTTCCGGATCAGGGCATTCCTGGCCAGCATACGGCGCGCCCCGATAGCTAGTGTTACAGTCACCACGGCCGGCAATCCTTCGGGAACGATTGCAACAGCAACGCTGATGGCAACAAGGAACATATCTCCAATGGATTCACCTGAAAGAACGCCAAACAAAGCAATCAGGAAGGCGATGATCCCACCCGCGATGGCGAGGATTTTCCCGACATTATCCAGCCTTTTCTGAAGTGGGGTCTGGTCAGATTTTACATCCTGCAACAGGGTGGCTATGGATCCCAGTTCGGTATTCATGCCCGTATCTGTTACCAGGGCGATGCCCCTGCCCTGGGTTACAATGGTACCCATATAGATCATATTCAGGCGGTCTCCCAGCGGGATGTCTTCCTTATCCAATTTATCCGTCTGCTTTAAAACAGCCTCGGATTCCCCGGTTAATGCGGCTTCCTGAACCTTTAAATTGTGGGATTCAAGCAGCCGGCAATCGGCAGGTATTATGTTGCCATTTTCAACAACCACCAGGTCACCGGGGACAATATCTGTAGAGGAAATTTCACTGAGGTTGCCGGAACGGATTACCCTGACCAGGGGCTTGGCCATTTTTTTCAATGCGGCCATGGCTTTTTCCGCACGGTATTCCTGGATGAAACCGAGGATGGCGAACAGAACGACTATGGCAATAATTGAAATGGCTTCAAGCCAGTGCTGGAGGAACATGGATACAATGGCTGCAATTATCAGGATCAACACCATGGTTGCTGTAATTTGCTCCCAGAGCATTCGACCGATACCTCTTCTCCGCTGTTCAATCAGTTCATTTTTTCCGTATTTCTTCAGTCTTGCCCCTGCCTCTTCTTCGGTAAGACCTTTTTTTTGTGAGCTGTCAAATTCAGAAATTGCCTGCTGGGAGGTGCGGTTGTGCCAGTATTTTTTATCGTTTTTATCTGACTGCATCTATTCAGAACAGGGTGAAGTATACACAATGCTTATTCAATTATCATTTTTATGCCAGTAAAGTAACCCAAATTAATTATTATTTTTTAACCGCACAGAATTATATGTGATATCAAAATATAAACATTCAAATCCGGATTTCAGCAAATCTTAATAATTTAAACGGTTAAAAGCCCTTAAACATCGTTATTTTTATCTGAGAAGGTCATTTTCAGTTCCATCCATTTTCCGGTAAATGAGAGAGGGATCTTCCATATCTGAAGCCCGGATGATCACCCTTCCTTTCGATTGCTCATTCCCGATTTTAATGAAGTTTTCCTCAGTTCCGTTCATTTCATGTCTCAAGACAATCCTTTCCCTTGCTGTCCCACCGGTATCCGCGTTGATCACGATAAACGCATTATCCGGCTGGGCAACCATCATAATCCCTTCCCCTGTGGGATAATCCATGCCCAGGATAATTGAATTAAGCGAATCCAGCATGCTGAAATGGCCACGTTCGTTTCCCCGGCTGTCGTTCACCATGTAACCCCATCCCTGATCAATCCTGTTGAAAAGTTCACCATTTACCTGGAGTGTACCTGCCTTACCCATAAAAAGCCGGTCATTTCCATTTTTATCCACCATCAGAAAACCATCCACAGGATCTGTCCTTTTCCTTGCTTCAGAATAAGGAATGGGATATCCCATCAGGATGACATCATTCCCCTTTTGATCCTGTATCACAAGGCCCCGTGTGCGCACCATTTCCACCGAAATCGTATTTTTCTGCTGTACGGATATATACTGATAGGCGAGAATGATAAACATCAATATCAGGAATATGACCAGATACTTTGTAGACTTCAATTCATTTTCCAGCTTGAAGATGCGATCCATTAATTCTTCTTCCATCATTTAATGTTATAATTTGGGAAATTTTTTGTTTAAGGCCGGCTTATTTCCATATCCTTGGAACAATTGCCGGCACCTTCCGGATATATTCCTGATACTGATCCTTGCTCCGGATCAGCCTTTTTTCCATCATGGGTATACTGATAAACCTGAAGAGAATGAACATCGAAATGAAGCCAATACCAGTCCAGAGATTAGCTATAATATCACTACCCAGGCTGAAAAAGAATAAACCAAACCAGAACAGGATCTCTCCAAGATAATTGGGATGCCTGCTGATTGCCCACAATCCTTTGTCCATGTTCGATTCTTGCGCCAGGTGATGTTTCCTGAATTTTCTGAGTTGTTCATCCGCGGTATATTCGAGGATCACCGCAAAAACCGATATGGCAACACCTGCAATATCGAATATGCCCAATGCAGCCTTGTTTTCTACAGCCGGTAAAACCGGAAGCATGCCAAGAAATACCATGACCGTTGGAAAAAGATGGATTCCCAGGAAACTTACAGGCCAGTAAAATTTCCCCGTATCCGCTTTCAATTTTTTATATCTCCAGTCTTCATGGGTCAGATCCGGCCAGCTTTTAATCCAGTTGATGGTTAGCCGCAAACTCCAGCATAAAATGACCCCGATGACAAGAAGCTGACGCAGATCATTCCCCCCGGGGGCATTCCATATCCAGTACAAGGCGATAGGGACAGGGATAACACTCCAGTACGGATCGTACATGGAAGAATTGCCTGCAAGAAAACTGAATATGAATACGATCGCCGTTGCAACAATACCGGCGATTAACATTTCCACATAGGGATTATCCAGGTGTAAGAAGTCTAATGTATATTTACCTGCAATAACTGCCAGGATATAGGCCAACAGAACGATTGCATATGAATAAAGTTTATTCTCTTTCATTCAGCAACGGTTTGAAGATTAATTTTAACCATTCATTCTCTGTTTAATTGCGTCAAAAATAATATATTTTTTAAATAACCATGTCAAAATTCAGATTACCACCGATATCCCCCCTGCTTGGCAGCAATATCCTGACCTATATAAAATCAATCGGCCAGGGCAGGATCGAGCCCAGGTATTATCTGAAGACGGTTCTGACATTTCTTATTGTCCTGATAGGTACTCCTTTCCGGTGGTACGACGGGATGATCTATCATTTTTTTATCCGGAAGAAAAAGGATCCTGTCGCTCCGGTATTCATCATCGGACATTGGCGGAGCGGGACTACTTTCCTGCATAATATCCTTTGCCAGGACAGCCAGATCGGCTTCGTAACAACCTATCAATCCGTATTCCCCAATAATCTCGCGTCTAAATTATTGTTCAGAGGATTCATGAAATCCCGGATGCCCAAAACAAGACCGGGGGATAATGTCCAGCTTTCGGTTGGCTATCCCCAGGAAGATGAATTTGCCTTGAGCAACATGAATCCTCACACCTTTTACCAGTTCATGTATTTCCCCGAGAATTTCCGGGAATTCTATAGCTGGTTCATCCGGTTTGAAAGCCGACAGGACATTGTGAAGGATTGGAAGGCCGATTATAAAAAAATGATTAAAAAAGCCTGTCATGAGACTGGCGGTTCCATACCTGTTCTGAAGAATCCCTGTAATACAGGAAGGATAAAGATCCTTCTGGAAATGTATCCGGATGCAAAATTCATTCATATTGTAAGGAATCCAGTGGTCGTATTTCTGTCTGCCAGGAAATTTTTTACAGAATTGTTGCCCACACTCTGGTTCCACAGGGTGGGAGAAAAATTTATTGAAGAAATAGTGTTTGAGATCTATGAATTTCTGATGAACGATTTCCTGGCCTTGAAGGAAATGATCCCGCCACAGAATCTGATTGAGATCCGGTTTGAAGACTTAGAAGAGGATCCCATGTTTCACCTTGAAAGCATCTATAAGCAGTTTGCACTTCCGGGATTCGGGCAGGCTGAATCGCACTTTTCAGCATATCTTAATAAAATGGCAGGATACCGGAAAAACAGGTATCAGGTAATCGATGAAGAGGTCGTGGGAAAGATCAATAGAAGATGGGGATTTGCTATGGATTTATGGGATTACCACCTGCCTGACAACCTGAAACCGGTAAAAAAAGAAGCTGCTCACGACCATAAGTGAACAGCTTCAAAATTTTTTCTGTTTTGTTTGTCAGATTTCCACAAAGGTAACTTCCACCGCAATCAGAACGGCCAGCGGGGGATTTACACCCTGTGGCAACATGTCTGCTATTGCGTCTCCGGGTAAGGTAAGCGGATTGATCTCACCGGTGATCGTGCTCGCAGTCCGTGTAATATTGATCACGTTTAACTGCAGGTTCTGCGGGAATGGTGGTGAACTCAGATTCAATGAAAGGGTTGTCAGATTTGAATTTTCAGTCCATGTACCGGCCTGCAATTCCCCTGCTTCGCCATCGCAAACCAGGAACAGTGTGCCTGTATCACGAAGATCCACGGCTGCATTTTCCGGATCGGAACATGGAGCAGCAGCCAGGATACCTCCTGCTGCAAGATCAGTTACATCCGTGCCTGCAGGGATAATTGTGATTTCCCCTATTTTATAATCTTCCGTAACCACTACCTGTTGCATCTGATAGGTACCTGCCAGGGATTCAGGTTCATCCGGATCATCATCGTCATCGCAGCTGTAGAAAACAAATGCCAGAGAAAGCGCAAGCCCGGCAAGGAGGGTGGTGACGAGCGTTCTTTTCAGGAATTCAATTTTTTTTACCATAACCAATAAAATTTATTGTGGATGAAATGTTTCAATTTGACAAAAATGGGATTTATAATTAATAAAAAATAATTTTTTTGGCCCAAAAATGTTTTATTCTTAATTTCAATCCAAATTTACATCCGGCAAAATACTGATTTTTAATTAATTGAAACAGACTGTGAAACAGCGTGGATTATTTATGATCATTGGTGTTCTGATATCATTGACAGCCCTTGCTCAGGAAACATTGATCAGCGGGAGTATCAGGGATAAAAAATCCGGTGAGCCATTGATTGGTGTGAATATCACCATAAAGAATAAGCTGGCCGGTACAATTTCGGATTATGATGGTAATTTTACCTTTTCAACACGAACCCGTCCCCCCTTCGTCTTGCTGTTCAGCAGCGTCGGGTATGAACCGGTTGAGTTTGAAATAACAGGTTCTGTAAGGGAAATTAATATTGAACTGGAACAACAAACCCTGTTTGGGCAGGAAGTGATCATTTCGGCCAGCAGGATTGAAGAGAATATCCTGCAATCGTCCGTTTCCGTGGAAAAACTGAGCATCAAGGATCTCCGCCAGATGCCGACAGCAAATTTTTTTGACGGTTTATATCAGCTCAAGGGCGTTGACATGAATGTTCACAGTCTTACTTTCCGTTTTCCGAATACCCGCGGATTCAATAATGAGAACAACTACAGGCTCAACCAGATGGTGGATGGCATTGACAATACATCCCCCGGATTGAGTTTCGCCGCAGGCAACCTTTTCGGGATCACCGAAATTGATCTTGAAAGCGTGGAGTTGATCGTCGGTGCATCTTCCGCCCTCTATGGTCCCGGAGGCATGAACGGAACCCTGATGATGACAAGTAAAAATCCTTTTGAATACCAGGGACTGAGTTTTAATCTGCAGACAGGCATCATGCATGTCGGCGCCGATTACCGTGATAACATTACACCCATGTATGATGTCAGTTTAAGGTATGCCAGGTCCTTTAAGGACAAGTTCGCCTTTAAATTTGTCGGTTCATACCTGACAGCCACGGACTGGCATGCTGCAGATTTCCGTGACCGTACCGATCTTGATGACGCGGCATTGACCAGGGAGACCAATCCCGGATACGACGGTGTGAATGTTTACGGGGACGATATCATCGTGCCGGTCAACCTGCAGGACCTGGCGCCGACCATCAGTGAGAATGTATGCCTGCAGCAAGGTCTTGTGCCGGGTACACCGGAATACCAGGCATGTTATGAACGGACATTGGGCATTTTCCCGGACCAGGTAATTTCCCGGACCGGATGGAAAGAAAAAGACCTGGTGGATTATGGCACTGAGAATATCCGGCTCAACGGGGCAGTGCATTACCGGGTCACGGATGAACTTGAACTTATCGGTGACCTGAAATACAGCCGGGGTACCAGTGTATACACGGCCCAGAACAGGTTTTCGATACGGGATTTCGACATCTATACCGGCAGGATCGAATTGAAAAGTCCGGATTATTTTATCAGGGCCTGGGGTGTGCTTGAAAATTCCGGGGCCACTTATGATGCCGGGACAGCGGCTTTATTGATGAATGAGGCATGGAAGCCAAGTTCCGAATGGTATGAGGATTATATTGGGGCCTTCACCCAGAACCGCTTGCTGGGAAATGGCGAGGAGAGCTCGCATGAATTTGCCAGGCTGGTGGCTGATAACCGGGATGCCAAGGGCAATAAGCTGAATCCGAATGAACCTGCATTGCCGCTTCCGGGTACGGATGAATTCAATACCATCCTGAACGATCTGCGCAACAGGCCGCTGAAGAATGGCGGTGCCATGGTCATCGATAAAAGCAGGATGTGGCAGGTGGAAGCCATGTATAACTTTAATCATCTGATCAAATTGTTTGAGCTGCTGGTGGGTGTGAATCACAGGATTTATTCCATCAACAGCGAAGGGACTGCCTTTGCGGATACACCCGGTGACCCGATCATGATCAACCAGTTCGGATCCTTTGCCCAGATGTCAAAAGCCATTCTGGGGGAACATGTGAAACTTACCGTTTCTGCCAGGTATGATAAGCATGAAAAATTTGAAGGGAAATTTACACCCAGGTTTTCATTCGTATATTCGATCGACAATACAAAGGAACATAATATCCGGGGATCATACCAGACAGCTTTCAGGTTTCCCTCGACGGCCGACCAATGGGTTGACTTTCCAGCTGCCATCTTCCATGCCCTCGGCGGACTTCCCGAGGTACAGAACACCTATGGTTTTGACACCACCCCGGTGTATCCGTTATCAGGCCCCAATCCAATCACAGATGTCCCGGTCACCGATAATGGTCCCTTTATCATTCCTAAATTCGGGCCTGAAAAAGTGACGGCGCTGGAATTTGGATATAAAGGACTTTATTTTAACAAGTTATTGTTTGTGGATGCCTATGTTTTCCGTAATAATTATTCAGGATTTCTTGCCAGGCAATTGCTTGCCCAGAATCCGAATACGCCGGAGGAAGTTCGGTATCAGACGGTGATCAGCACCCGAGATCCGGTAGCTTCCCTCGGATGGGCTATTGGAGGGGA
>JAGTVG010000275.1 GCA_018224645.1 Cyclobacteriaceae bacterium | reverse complement strand
CAAATACCTCGACGAGAAGGGAGACATCAGGAAGGAGGTATCTGTCAAGGGTGAAGGGGAGTTTTACAGCGATGAGCGAAGGATTTCTGTCATACTGAATAATCTGCTTTCCAATGCCGTCAAATATCATGATCAGGGGAAGAATGGTAAGTTCATTAAAGTACTGGTAAACTACACTCCGTCTAAAGCAGAAATAATAGTTGAAGACAATGGGTTGGGAATAGACGGCGACCATCATAAAAAAATATTCAATATGTTTTACAGGGCACATGAGGAAAGTAAGGGATCGGGTCTGGGTTTATACATTGTTAAGGAAACCCTGTATAAAATCCAAGGAGAAATATTATTGACATCCAGGCCAAGGGAGGGGAGCCGGTTCCTGATCACCCTGCCGTCCATCAGATCAAAGGTAAAATGATGCTTTCCGCTGGATGAGTCAGGATGGTTTTCCATGTAGATATTTCGCAGAAGATCTCAAGGTTCCCTTTTTCATAATTCACAGTAGCGTCCGTCTCCTGTCAGATTTTTGCAGGGATAACTCCAGGTAAGAAGTTTCCCTTCTAACAGGCTGTCGGCATTTTCCGGGCCCCATGTTCCGGCCGGATATCCATGGACCTTCAGGCTCCTGTTTGTTTCCCATTCCTTTAAGACCGGATCGACAAGTTCCCAGGCTTTTACAACCGCATCATTTCTCGGATACAGGGTGGCATCTCCATGGATGCCGTCGAGCAACAGCCGTTCATAGGCTTCGGGAATATAAGATCCGGTATGTCCTGAATATAAAAAATCCATGTTCACACTACTCACCTCAAAACCCGATCCGGGTGTTTTTATTCCGAATTTAAGGAGTATTCCTTCATCAGGCTGGATCCTGAATATTAGCTGGTTATCCTTATCAATTTTATTGTTCACCTTAGTGAAAAGATAATGAGGGGTCGATTTGAAATGAATGACAATTTCAGTAACCCTGGCAGGCAGCCGCTTCCCGGTTCGTATGTAAAAAGGCACATCCGCCCACCGCCAGTTATCGATGAAGAGTTTTAAGGCAACATAAGTCTCTGTCCTGGAATTTTTGTCTACGTTAGGTTCCTCCCGGTAACCATTAACCCTTTTTCCCAGGATCTGTGAAGAAAGGTACTGTCCACGGATAATGTTGTTTTTTATATCCTTTTTTGAAAAGGGACGGAAAGATTTAAAAAGTTTGATGGTCTCATTACGGATCGATTCAGCCTTCAGGTCTGTAGGTGGTTCTATGGCGATCATTCCCACCAGGTTCAGCAGGTGGTTCTGGATCATGTCACGCAACGCCCCGCTCTGTTCATAGTAGCCGGCCCTGTTTTCCACGCCCAGGTCCTCTGCTGCTGTAATTTCAACATGGTGGATGAAGTTCCTGTTCCAGAGAGGTTCAAAGATACTGTTGGAGAAACGGGTGACCAGGAGATTCTGAACGGTTTCCTTGCCCAGATAATGATCGATCCGGTAAATCTGGGATTCCTCAAAACAGGCATGAAGACTTTTATTCAGTTTTCTGGAACTCTCAAGATCAAACCCGAATGGTTTTTCAATAATCAATCTTTTATAGCCCCTTTGCTGAATGTTCAGGCCATTTTGAGACAACCCCCGGGCGATGGTTTCAAATAAATTAGGAGGTGTGCTTAAATAAAAAATATAATTTTCAGGGATTTCATTGGTTCCGGATAATTTTTCAAGTTTTAATTTAAGCTTTTTATATTCCTTTGGATCCGAGGTTTCCATCCGGAAGTAATATAGAATTTTTCTGAAATTTTCCGGAATCTGGTCTTCCGGCCCGTTGGAAATGAATTCATTTTCATCGAACATTTTCCTTCTGAATTCTTCATCGTCAAAGTCAGAACGTCCTGCACCCAGGATCAGGAATTTATCTGCCAGGAGCTTTGATTGGTACAAATGCGACAAGGCCGGAATCAGTTTCCGTAAGGTAAGATCCCCGGAAGCACCGAAAATTACAAGGATTGAATTTTCCGCTTTCATCATCTTTTCTGATTAATCAAGGTCCATCGGGATCTGTACACGTTTGAATTTGCGCATAATCCCGATCACATTGGCCAGAATGATCAGAATGGCACCCGTAACTTTTTCAGGATTCATGGATTCATCCAGCCAGAAATAACTCAGGAACATGGTAAAGGGGATCACGATATAAAATATTAAACTGGTAAAAGTGGTTGGAAGTTTTGTGGTAACGTTGATCCAGAAGGAATGTGCCAGAAATGTGCCGAATATACCCAGATACAAAAGACTATAAATATCCGAAGGTTTCCAGGAGAACTCAAACTGACCGATAAATATGAAAAAAAGCGGCAATGCAAAAATATATTGCCCGAGTGAACGGACATTGTTTGACATGTGCTGATTTTTCTGATGAAGGATCGGCAGGAAAGCAAAAAACAAACCGCTGATGATACTCAACAATAACCCCACGGTAATATTGTTCGAAAGGGTGAATTCCGGGATGATGATATATGTTCCGGCAAAAGCGACAATAATAGCCAATCCGTCCATCCAACCAGGTTTTGTCTTAAGAAAGATCCATCCCAGAAAGATCAGATGAATTCCGTATGTTGAGGCTCCCAGGATCCCGATCGAGGCAGTTGCGGTCTTAATGGAAAAAAAATAGGTGATCCAGTGTATGCTGAAAATAAAGCCGATGAGGAATAAATTTTTAAGGTTTCTTGCTCCGAGAGGGAATTTTTCCTTTTTAACAGAAAGCAGGATCCCCATTAAGAGGGAGGCGATCAATAATCTTATGATACCGATCGTGATCGGATTGGCATCAGTGAATTTGATAAATATCGGAACCCCGCTCATAAAGAGAAGTGAGGCAATCAATTCGAGAAAAAGGCGAGGATTTAACTCTTTCAAAAACAGAATTTCATTTCCTCCAAAGATATAAAAAATTAGTTCACATCTTTAACAGGAGAAAAGTTCTATTATTTGGTCCGGATGACAATAACTCCATTGGCACCCTGCATTCCATACATACTTGTGGAAGAAACATCTTTTAACACAGTGACCTTTTTAATGTCGTTAACATCCACCATTGAGGCGGCGGTTTGATAACTGTTTCCAACACGGGTGTTGTCAATGACAAACAATGGATCCACATCACTTTGAACGCTGGAACTTACTCTTACCCTGATTACCGGATTATCCTTGGTGCCCGTAACCTGAACCCCTGGTATCCGCCTCAGGTAATCCGAGAGCTGTAGGCTGGGATTATCTGTTTCGACATCACTAATGGCCTCTGTCCTGCCTGTATGCTGGTTCTTGTTTTGATCAATTGCAGGTTGTGTTGAAGTACAGGAAATAAAAAATCCCGAAACTAGTAATAGATTTAAATACTTATACATAATTTTCACTTAAAAAATTTATTAATATATACGTGTTAAATAGTGCTAAGTTCCGGTATATTCTTTTTATATCAGATCAGAAATAATATATTAATATCCAGCCAGATAAATTCTTTTTTAAAGTTTCTTACATAGATGCAAAATGCATAGAACAAGATGGGCATATCTGTAAATTTATGGTCTGCCCGAAGGATGCATTTATGCACCCATAATATGATTTGATACGCTTAAAACCTCGGCGCTAATCAGGTCGTCCTGGCATCTCATATCTGTTTTCATTCCTGGGGCCGCGGCTCAAAAATTCCATACAGTACCCGGTCAGTCATTGGTTATGAAAAAAAATTATCAATTTTTCGGATTAAATTTACAAATTGGCAGGAGGATTGGAGATACATCTTTTTTAACATTCATATTTCTGTGGTACGTCAGTATTTATTTTTTTTGATCACCGTAATGGTATTTCTGACCACTGTCGGCTTGAAAAGTCAGAACCTGTCGACCGAAGGGGATGATTTCTGGATCGGTTTCATGGATAACTGGCTGCAGGATCCGGCCAATCCAATCATCCTTGAAATTTATATCAGTGCTGACGATACCACCCGGGCACATATTGAAATGCCACATTACCTCAATGATTTTATCCCGGTGGATACCCTGATATACCCTGACAGAACCATAAGGATCGTGATTCCAACACAACTTGGCATGTCGACGGGTACCAGCCAGGTTCAGAACCGCGGTATCCATATAAAGACGGATAAGGATGTAAGTGTATATGCAATGAACAAGCGGCAGTATAGTGCCGATATGGCCGTTATTCTCCCCACGTACACCCTTGCAAACGATTATGTGGTCATTTCGCATTGGGAAGACGGGAACAGGAATAACAATGACAATTCGGATTCGGAATTTCTCCTGGTTGCCGTTGAAGACGATACGAAGATCGAGATCATACCCTCCCATTTGACTGAAGGAGGAGATCCAGCGCATGTTCCTTTTTCAGTTACCCTTAACCAGGGCCAGACATACCAGGTACAGGCCAGGGGAGATCTGACCGGCACCCTTATCCGGTCGGCAGCCAATACAGATAGTGAATGCAAAAAATTTGCGGTTTTTGCAGGCAATCAGTATACAAAAGTTGGAGAATGTGATAATCCCAATGGACATGATCACCTGTATGCCCAGATGTATCCCGTATATACCTGGGGTAAAGAGTACATCACGGTCGATTTTAATACCAGGTATCAGGGAGATCATGTCAAGGTAATTGCCGCGGAGGATAATTCAGGGATCCTTTTAAACGGCCAACCGGTACGAACCCTTGACAGGGGTGAATTTTTATTTTTGAAAGAACTGGAAGGGGTTAACTACATTTCATCGGATAAACCCATTTCGGTCGCACAGTTCAGCAGGAGCCAGGCTTGTGACGGCACCGTTGGGGATCCTTTTATCATTCTGATCAATCCCAATGAACAGGTACTCAAAAAGATCACCTTTTACGCTCCTACGGTGGCTACCATTCAGAACTATAATTTGAGCATTGTGACCCGGACCTCCGATGTCCCGACGGTACGCCTGGATGGTGCCGATATTTCAGGAATGTTTACCTCGGTACCCTTTAATCCGGAGTATTCATATGCCAAGGTTTCGGTTTTTTCAGGTAACCATACCCTTCAATCAACAGAAGGATTGATAGCCTATGTTTATGGATATGGAAATAATGAATCCTTTGGATATCCGACTGGTGCGGGTCTGACCAATCTGAATCTTAATTTTCAGGTGGTCGATGAGCAGGGAGAAGACTTACCATTTGATCATGTATGCTATCATACGGAAGTCTGGTTCAGGCCGGAGACAGAATATGAATTTACCGGATTCCATTGGGACTTCGGCGACGGGACTACCTTCAGTACAACCAGTCCTGATTCGGTTTCACATGTTTATGAAAAGCCGGGAAAATATATTGTTGAACTGAAAGGGACCACCGGGTCTTCGAATTGCATCACAGGTGCTGAACAGACAAGCATTAAAGTAGTATATGTCATCAACCCCCGATCTCAGATCCTGGGTCCCAGATCGGTATGTCCTTTTACCCAAAGTGTGCCTTATTACATCCCTGAAAACGCTACCTATGTAAATTCCTGGTTTGTTGGCGGAGGTATCATTTCCCATCCAGGGAATGATACGATTCTGATTGATTGGGCTGGAACTAAAAGAGATGCTTTAATTAAAGTATTGTCCACGGATAAATGGGGTTGTATTGGCGATACGGTTTTTAAGAACGTGAAAATAAAGATCCAGCTGGAGCCGGAAGCTCCGGCTGGCCCGGATTCGTTGTGTGCAGACAATATTTCTGATATTGAATACCAGACGTACTATACTCCAGGCATGACATATCGGTGGTTTACCGATTTTGGACAGATAGGGGAAGGGCAGGGAACTGAAAAAATCTTCATGGATTGGGAATCATTTGGTTATGGAAATTTATGGTATGAACAGGAGAGTGTGACGGATACGGTTTGTAAGGGAATTTCTGATACCCTTGGCGTATACATTCAGCGCAAACCATCGGAAGATGTCAGGATCCTGATCGATAAATTCAACTTCGGGATCAATGAAGCCATCCGGGTGGAATTGGAGGCAGATACTTTATATCAGATCGTCACCTGGATGTACCAGGGTCAGCAATCGATCGATTCAGTATCCATCGACGAACAGCCCGAACGATATTATCAATGCCCGGGATTATATTTCATCAGGGCCATCGCCATGGATACTGCCGGGTTATGTATTACAAGCGCTGAACATTCCATTGAGATTCAGGTTGAAGGCCCTTTGGTTGAAATTATTCAAGTTACACATGAAAATAACCTTGCTAATCAGTTGTATATCAACTGGAAATATGATGAGAATCAAGATTATACCAAACCTTATTACCTGAGCAGGGATGGAAAGCTCCTGGATTCCTTATTCCGGAACCGCCCGGTCTTCCCGGATACCTCGGTTGTCACGGATGATCAACCCCATGAATACCGGGTTTCCACAAATCACGATTGTCCCCTGGAAATTCAATCGGACCCGCATACAAGCATCTGGTTATCCCTTCCCGAAGATAAGAAAACGGAGGATGAGGTTGCCCTGGATTGGAGTGACTATGAAGGCTGGTCTGAAGGCGTAAATAATTATGAAATCTGGATGTCAGTGGACAGCAGCCCGTATTCGCTGATTTCGGAGAATGGTAATTCAGGGTTTACCTTTTCAAGCGATGACCTTGGTTTTGAACATTGTTACAAGATCAGGGCACTGGAATTGAACGGGAATGAGGCATATTCCTGGTCAAACATTACCTGTGTTACCTTCATCCCTGAATTATATCCCTATAATATCATTACACCCAACGGGGACGGGCGGAATGATGCCTTCATCATTGAGAACATCGAACATTATCCCCATGCCCGGTTGACCATTTTTAACCGGTGGGGAAAAAGGATCCTCGAGACGACGGGGTACCAGAACAATTGGGGTGGGCTTGCCAGCGGAGAACTGCTGCCGAATTCCACGTATTTTTACATGCTTGAATTGAATGAGCCTCGCGCAGAAAAACCATACCTTAACGGAACGGTATCTGTTTTAAAATAATCCTATATCTCAGATAAATTTTCTGAGAGATAATTTTTCAAGGGAATATGAATGAGTCTTCCCGAATAATATAAAAAATCAATATAGGCTCTGTATATCTCCCATTTGATCTGGATCCCGATCCTTTCCAACCGTATCATGGATCTTTGCGCCTTGATCAGGTCATATGGGGTCAAGTCCGGGGAAAGTGAAATTATCCGGAGAAAATCATTCTGGTTTTTCTCGTTGATTATGAGCTCGTACTGGGAAAACAGATAATCGAGCTTAAGACCTAAAAGTTCACCCTGCAGACTTATCTCGGCTTTTTTCTCCATCAATCCGGCCTGATCTTCAATCAGATCGATCTTTCTTCTGCTAATGTCAGGCCTGTCAGGATTGGTAAGCGGGATCCTTACGCCGATCTGGAATCCAACATGTTCATCCATTTCATTTCCCCTGTCACGGTCATATTCAGCCTGGATAAAACCGATATTTCTCCTGTTCTCTGCAGTTTCGAGATTTATCCTTTGTTCCGACAGGAGATTTTTATTTTGAAGGCTCGTAATCAGGATATTATCCGTGGTATCCATATCATTAAAAATGGTATTCAGCCATATTTTTATGGTCTGAAGATCCGCCAGTTGGATTTCACCGGCAAATATGTCGCCGGTAAATGAATATTTCATTTCTATCTCCGATTTGATCATCCCGATCATGTGTGAAATTTCATTGGATTCAAGGCGCGTCTGAAGGAGGTTTTCCCTGGCTTCAATATAATCCGACAGGTTAAAATCCGGATCGCTGGTCTGGGCATCGAGTGACCTTATCTCATCGGCGATCACGCTTATCTGCCGGTTTTTCAGGATTTCCATGTCGTGGTTTTCCATCAGATCCAGGATAAGCTGATAACGGTCATTCAGCGCGGCATTCAGGGCTTTCTGATATTCGGTAAACAGAAACTCGAATTCCATCTTGTAATATTTTTTATTTTCCCTGATTTCGAAAGGATTGGTTGGATTGATCCTGAACCTGTAATCATCGGCAGAAACGTTCAGATCATTAGTCCTGAGCCTCAGTTCAGTCCGCTGGATCCAGGGTGATCTATAGGGATTTTTTTCAAGGAAACTTGATTTCAAATCATGTTCGTACAGCCTGACATCGTTCCTGGCCTGGCTTAAAAATTCATTCATTGAAAACTGGGCATCGATCGCCCGCGGGCAAATGATGAAAAGGATGAACAAGAGGTACCGGGGATTGATCATGCTTTTATTTCAGTCTGACAAATACCTTTTCACCATTCAGGAATTGATTATCCGGTGGGATCTCCACAAATATTTCCTGCCCCCAGAATCTCATCTCCTGGTCGATCAATAACCTGGCAGGGTAGGAGGTGATGCGGGATCCGATCTCCATGACCTTTCCAGTGATTCTGTATTTTCTGTTGCTTGATTCCACCCAGACTTCATCGTTTACATTAAGCTCGTACCTGTTCCTTTCATTCATATATGCTTTGATGATCTTCGGATGTCTTTCATAAATTGAAAGGATGGTTTCATAGGGAGAGATCAGTTCCCCCTCCTGGGCAAAAATATCGCCAATGGTTCCGCTGATCGGCGCATAATTCTGAAGATAGGTTATCTCCTGTGTAAGCAGATTTTCTTCCTGCTGAAGACGTTCCTGGCGCAGATCATAAATATCCATTTCATTATTCTTCCGGTCTTCCAGTTGCCGGATCTTCTGGTTATAGATGGACAGGATCTGATCTTTCTGTCTTTCCAGTACCTGTATTTTTAATTCTGTCAGGTTTGTCTGTTCCCGGACCCGTTCCTTCGATTCAGCATCCATGGCTTCAAAGGAAGATATGATATCCTTCGTCTGCTTCAGCCGCGCCTTCATCAGGCTGATCTCCTCTTCTATCTCCTTGGTTTCAGAAAGACTTTCAAGTTTCGCCAGCTGGATCTGGGCATCGATATTGTCCATGACCATCGATTTTTCCTGCAAAACGGAGTTCATCTGGTTGGAAACGACATTAATGTCATACAGCAGATCCGGCCTTTCAAGTTCCATTAATAATTCTCCTTTCATTACCTCCTGGCCAGGCATCACGTACATGGCTTTAATCTTGACGGGCTTCTGAAAACTTACGGCTATTTTCTCCGGCTCCACCTGTGCCACGATTGCATCGCTCTGCCTCCTGAAATGGAACGAAATGATCAGGAGTATACTTCCCGTCAAAACCCAGAATATGATAAAAATATTTATGCGTTTCATATTATACCTGATCAACGGAACCCCGGCTGTTGAAACGTACGTCCGATATATTTTCAATACCGTTGATTTCCCTGAACAATGATTTAAAATCCGCATCTGATCTCAGTTGAAGCCGGTATTCATATTTCTCCATTCCTTTTTCTTCCCTCAGGGCTACCAGCTTAAAGGCATGGCAATAGGACAGGATCATTGACTCAACCTGTGCGATCTGGACCTTGTCTTTCAGGTTGAACGATAAGTTGACATCGAAATAGTCGGTTTTACCGAAAGGTGAAAAAAACAGGATAAAAGCAACGCCTGAAAAGATGGATGTTCCGGCAAGTGCAATCGCGAATCCATACACGCCGGCCGAAATTCCAATGGCGAGTGAAGCAAAGATGAATACGATATTTTTCGGGTTAACGAACCTGAATCTGAACCGGATTATGGCCAGTGCGCCCAGGATACCCAGACCTCGGGCCAGACTGTCGCCGATCGACATCATAATGGTCGCGGCAATGATGGCTATTAACACGATGGCCTGGAAAAAATCCTTGGAATAATGCACCCCCCTGCAGGTAAAACGGTAGGTAAAAGCGATGATCGTACTTAATATGAAGGAAAGCAGCATCGCAAAAATGGCCACCTCAAAGGATGGAAATTCATAATAAGTCTGTTCGGTAAAAAAATCTTCCATATTCTTGATTCCAATTTTTCTATCGAATTTCAGAAAATCGGACCATAAAAATAATTAACATATTCAATTTAAATCCGGTACACGATGGATATCCTCCGCGTATCGGTTATCGGGAAATCCACATTTCCGGACCGAATATAGGGAAAACGGATATGTTAAGGAATTATAATGGCAAAATTATCATAAAATTAAGCACCTTATGATATCCGGCACAAAAGTATTATGATGATGATTTTGCATACAGGCCAAAAAGCTTTAGTTTTAAAAATTGCCTTGTATTGCCTTGTTGGGTTTATAAGGGTTTGTATGTATTTTTGTTGATCTCAATGCTGAAGTAAGTTATTTGCTAATATTTGATAAATGATTCAGGATACATTTGGGAGGGTACATGATTATTTGAGGATCTCTCTTACCGACGTCTGTAATTTCAGGTGCTTTTACTGTATGCCGGAGGAAGAATATGATTTTACGCCTTCCTCCAGGCTCATGCAGGCAGATGAAATAAGATCCCTCGCCGGGATTTTTGTTGATCTGGGGGTTAAAAAGATCCGCCTGACTGGCGGTGAACCGCTTGTAAGAAAGGATGCGGGGAAAATCATTCTTTCATTGTCTGAATTACCGGTATTGCTCACACTTACCACCAATGGTACAAGACTTCATCATTTCGTTCCTGTCCTTCAACAGGCCGGAATCCGGTCGGTGAATATCAGCCTGGACACATTGAATGCAAAAAAATTCGTGGACATAACCCGGCGCGATCAGTTTATGGAAGTCATGGACAATGTAGACCTGCTGATCAGGAATAATTTCCATGTCAAGATCAATGTCGTGGTCACCAGGGGATTGAATGAGTTGGAAATTAAAGATTTTGTTGAATGGACGCGGAATGTACCGGTACACATCCGGTTTATCGAATTCATGCCGTTCAACGGGAACCGCTGGTCTTCAGACCAGGTTTTCACATGGCAGGAAATACTGGATTTGATCAGTCAGCATTATCAATTTGACCGTCTTGACGATGAATTGCACGCGACGGCTAAAAAATACCAAATACCGGGACATCAGGGAACTTTTGCAGTCATCAGTACGATGAGCGCCCCTTTTTGCGGGACATGTAACAGGATGCGTCTCACCGCAGACGGGAAAATGAAGAATTGTCTTTTTTCAAAGAATGAGATGGATCTGCTTACGGCGCTGAGAAAGGGTGATGATATTGTCCCGTTGGTCAGAGAATGTGTCGGCAGGAAGGAAGCGGCACTCGGCGGACAGCTTACGCCTCAGTACCAGAAGCTGCAGCCTGATTTCATCAGGAATCGCAGCATGATCACCATTGGAGGTTAAATGTACATGGGGATCACGATTTCAGCACGGAAAATGATCACCCTAACGATCAGGAATTGGTAAAGATTTAAAAGGAGGGGGAAAAATGAGTATTAATGTTTTGATTTTTGGACATCTCGCCGATATTACGGGAAAGGATTCGTTGCAGCTGAGGGATTTTCATGATACAGACCAGCTGATCGACCATCTGAACAATCTTTTTCCCTCCATGAAAAAAGCCCGGTATGCCTGTGCCGTCGATCAGAAAATCATCAGGACCAATACACAGCTCCGGGAAGACAGTACCGTAGCACTATTACCTCCATTCTCAGGGGGGTGACGGGGGAAAGTATCATGCATGGAAGATATCAAAGGCAAATAAAGCTGAAGGATTTTGGCGAAGCAGCCCAGAACAAATTATTGCATGCTAAAGTGATTGTGATCGGCGCCGGTGGCCTCGGATGTCCTGCCCTGCAATATTTAGCTGCGGCAGGAGTGGGAACGCTGGGTATCGTGGATGAGGATGTGGTTTCCCTGGAAAATCTTCACAGGCAGCTCCTCTACACAACGGGTGATATTGGCCGCCCAAAAACGGAATGCGCCAGGTCAGCCTTACTGGCACTGAATCCTGAGGTGATGATCATGACATTCAGTACCCGCCTCACAAACCAGAATGCACTTGAGATCCTTCAGCCCTATGACCTCGTCATTGATGGTACGGATAATTTTACCTCAAGGTATCTGATCAACGATGCCTGTGTATTATTGAACAAGCCGCTCATTTATGGTTCAGTCTCCCAGTATGAAGGTCAGCTGTCGGTTTTTAATTATGCCACGGGTAAGGATTCAGGGGTAAATTACCGCGATGTTTTTCCCCGGCCTCCAGGAGAAGGAGAAGTGATGAATTGTGAAGAGGCAGGCGTTCTGGGGGTATTACCGGGCATCATCGGGACCATGCAGGCTAATGAGGCCATTAAACTTGTTACCGGGATCGGGAAACCACTGGCAAATCAATTGTTTATTTATCATGCCCTGACCAGCCAGGTTTATCAGGTGGAATTAACCGCCTCTGAAAATCCGGAGTCAGATATCCCTGCTTCTGAAGAGGCCTACCGGGAATTCGATTACCACTGGTTTTGTTCTTCGGGTTTTGATCCCGGTTGTGAGATCGATGTTTCACGGTTTAATGAACTGGTGAAGGAAGGTAATGTGGCTGTTATTGATATCCGTACTGGCGGGAACAATCTCGGATTCAAAAAATCCCTGCCGTATTACCGGATCCCGTTTTCTGCATTGGATGAACAAAATTCCTTGATCGGAGGGGAGAATGAGGTAGTGGTGGTATGCGAATCCGGAATTAGCAGTAAGGATGCCGTTAAAATTTTATCTGAAAAATTCGGACCGGAAAAAAAAATTTACAGTCTTCACGGAGGTATCCGCGAATGGAAAAAATATCTGGATCATGAAACAGAAAGAACCTAAAAACATTTTCATCAGGAATGCAGTTTCTCCTGCCTTTATTGCCGAAAGTATCGGGAAACATGGCGAAAAGACCGGCATAGGCGCTCACAGTATTTTTCTTGGACAGGTTCGGGCGGATGTGATTGATAACAAAACTGTTACCGGGATTGAGTATACCGCATATGAGGATATGGCCAACCAGCAAATGTTCCTGATCCGTGAAGATATTTTTGAAAAATATCCCATCACCTGTATGCATGTGTATCACAGTCTGGGAAGGGTTGGAACCGGGGAGATATGTCTTTTTGTCTTCACTTCTTCCCCGCACCGGAAACCGGCTATCGATGCCTGTGAGGAAACGGTGGAAAGGATCAAGAAGGAACTCCCGGTTTGGGGCAGGGAGATTTTTGCTGATGAATCATATCAGTGGAAGAAGGATAATTAAGTGTAACAACCTCATGTAATTCGTGTCAGCCAGGCTCCACCCGGTACAATTGCCACTCCCGTGAAGTCCCTTTGAGTGAATAGGTTCCAAGTTCCCGGAAAATGATCCCGGATCCGCTCACCAGGTCCCGTACCGTACTGGTTGTCCATACTTCTCCGGGTCCTGCTTCAGCCATCACACGGGATGCAACATGAACCGCAATACCTCCCACATCTGACTGGATCAGCTGAATTTCCCCGGTATGCAATCCTGCCCGCAACTCGATTTTTAACCCACGTGCGGCATCCCGTAAGGCACAGGCACACCAGGTGGCACGGGCTGGTCCATCAAAGGTAGCCAGCACCCCATCCCCTGTACTTTTAATAAAATTTCCCCGTAATCTTTCAATTTCTTTCCGGGCGGCCGTGTGGAATATTTCGAGCAGGGATAGCCATTGATGATCACCAAGCCGGGCTGCATGTGAAGTCGAATCAACGATATCCACCAGAAGAACCGTCATCAGGACCCGATCCATGGATGGTGCAGGAGGATTTCCTGTTATCAATAACTGGATGGGGTTCAGAATCGAATCGATATCCCCGATCCATGGCAGATGATCGTCTCCATCCAGCTGGATGAATTGTGCACCCGGTATCCGTTCCGCAATATATTTTCCCTCTGCCAGTTGAGCATCCTGATCACCGGATCGGTGAATGATCAGTGTGGGGACCCGGACTGCGGGAAGAACATCACGGACATCGATTAAAGTGTTCATCCGGCCGAGGGCCAGAACCGCACTCGGACTTATGCTGCGCCTCAGGAATGAAGACCACCAGGCCCTGAACCCCGGATCATCTGCAACAGAAGGGGCCATTGAGCTTAGGTCCGTAACACTTCCCCATTCCGTTTCAAGCATTTTCAGCCATGCATTCCTTTTCTCCTCGGTAGGTGCCCAGGGATAATCCGCCGCCCATTGCCGTTTAGCGTAGGTACCGTAGCATATAAGCGAAGTGGTACGGGCCTGGTACGTCGCTGCAAACAATATGGACATCGGGCCTCCTTCGGAATACCCGAAAAGAGCAGCCCGGTCAGAGCCGGCAGCATCCATTACCGCACGTACATCATCCATTCTCTCTTCAAGGGTGGGGAGTTCGGCGTCATTCACCCTGTCCGACAATCCTGTACCACGTTTGTCAAACAGGATCAGGCGTGAAAATCCTGATAGCCGGTTGAGGAACCGGGCCATGGATGGATAGTCCCAGAAAGCTTCGATATTCGAAACCCAGCCCGGGACCAATACCAGATCCGGTCTATCAGTACTTCCGACTACCTGATAGGCAATGTGAACTTTACCACTTTTTGCATATTGCGTTTTCTGCTCCATTCTGGCATCCATTTACAATTACCCCAAATCATTTCAAATCAGGAAAGTATCATTTCATCCTCCACTTAACATGCGAGTACCACTAACATGCGAGTACTACAAATTGCTTGTTCAGGCAATTCCTGACCGGGGCAATAATATATAAAATATCTGCGTCAAATGATAGATTCCGGATATATCTGAGCCGGTTTTATTGCATCTGTCCCGCGCTGTCATTCAGGAGGAATTTTTAACAGAGAGTTAGAAAACAGCTTTGGAATCACCCATGTTTATTAAAGATTCCTGAATGGCAGTGATAGGTTAGCTGAGCATGATGAATTATTGCTCAGCCAGCATGTCCTCCTGACAAACAAAATACAAGATCATCACGTAATACCCATTATAACTTCATAATTCATATTCCCTGGTCTACAGGTGACCGATATTAAGTTTCTTAATAAATAAAAAATGTTAATCCTCACGGAATTT
>JAGTVG010000274.1 GCA_018224645.1 Cyclobacteriaceae bacterium | reverse complement strand
TCTTTTTTGGGGGCAGCGCCCACAACCTTATCTACTACCTGACCGTTGTTAAAAATCAGGATAGTCGGGATACTCATGATGCCAAATTTTGCGGCAAGTTTCCCCTGCGTATCAACATTCACCTTACCCACGATTGCACTGTCACTGTATTCCACCTGTAATTCTTCGATAACCGGCGCGACCAATTTGCAGGGGCCACACCATTGGGCCCAGAAATCAACCAATACCGGTTTTTCTGATCTGAGCACAACTTCTTCGAAATTTTCTGTTGTCAATTCTTTTGTCATCTTTTATTGGTTTAAAAAGAGGCCGCATTTGAGGAAACCTGAATTTACTTCTTCTGCAGGTTTGGAAACCCGTAACCCATCCAGTCTCTCATTCGCTCTCCCAATCAGGTTCCCTGTCCGTAGATTCAGAATCCGGCTTGCTCTTCAAATGACGGCCTCATGGTTCATAAATTTTTAACATTAAAAGGCTCATGAATACTGATTTTAGTGTATTTATTTTTATTCGAATCAATGGTTAATTATTGTTGCATTAGTAGGGGAGGATGATAAAACCTGACAAAATCAGATTATTTTTTTTCTCCATGCATGATACTACGCCGGGAAATCCATCAGGGGGATATGATATTTTGATGGCGCGCGCTTTCCGCTCCCGGATGGATTAATTGAATTTGTCTTGTCAGGAAAAATAAATTCAGCGTCTCTGATCAGGGGTCTCAGATCATAACCACTATCCGGCCTGAAATATAAATAACCTATGCAAATCCCGATGAAAAAATATATACCTAACATTCCGGAATCCGGGAAAAAACGGGTTGTTATTGCCGGAGGCGGCTTTGGCGGACTTAAGCTTGCCAGGCTGTTGAGGAAAAGTGATTTTCAGGTTGTCCTCATTGATAAAAATAATTATCACCAGTTCCAGCCCTTGTTGTATCAGGTAGCCATGTCAGGGTTGGAACCCAGCTCCATATCATTCCCCATGCGTAAGATATTCCAGCAGGAGAAAAATGTACATTTCAGGGTCGCCAGTCTGGAAGTGGTGGTACCTCATGAACATGAAATTGTTACCGATATCGGCCATTTAAAATACGATTACCTGGTACTGGCAATGGGGGCATGCACGAATTATTTCGGGGAGAAAAATATTGAGCGATATTCGCTTTCCTTAAAATCAGCGGCTGATTCGATTTTTATCAGGAATACCATGCTTGAGAATTTCGAAAAGGCTTTGAATGAAACCGATCCGGAAAAGATCAGCAAATACCTGAATGTGGTATTGGTCGGGGGAGGGCCGACCGGTGTTGAACTGGCCGGGGCACTGGCAGAAATGAAAAAATTCATTTTTCCAAAGGATTACCCTGAACTCGACATGAATTTGATGAAAATAGTCCTATACGAGGCATCCCCGAATTTATTGTCAGGGATGTCAACTGAATCGGCAGGGAAGGCCAGGAAATACCTTGAAAAACTGGGTGTGGAAGTCAACCTGGGTACCCGGGTCCTCGATTACGACGGGGATTGTCTGACCTTATCAGATGGAACACACTTATCTTCCAAGATGGTTATCTGGGCAGCAGGAATCGAAGCAAGAAAGGTGAAGGGGCTTGAGGATGATTTATACGGCAGAAATAACCGGATCAAGGTTGACAGGCATAACCGGATATTTGCACATGATAACATTTTCGCGATAGGAGATAGTTGTTTGATGAGTACGCCGGAATTTCCGAATGGTCATCCACAGGTAGCCCCTGTTGCCATTCAGCAGGCCGGTGTGCTTGCCAGGAATCTGATCCGGATCGTGAAGCAAAAACCACTTGTCGAATTCGAATACAGGAATAAAGGTTCAATGGCTACGGTTGGCCGCAACCTGGCAGTTGCAGAGTTTGACCGGCTGAAATTAAGCGGCTTTATTGCCTGGATATTATGGTCCATCGTTCATCTGGCAACCATTGTCGGCGTAAAAAACAAACTGTTCATTTTTCTCAACTGGTCCTGGAATTATTTTACCTATGACCAGTCATTACGCTTACTGATCCGGCATAAACGAAAAGATTGATGAGACTATGGATCGAGACTTTGGCCGCCTGGTGAAAGATACATCGCTGAATTAACATCCTGCAATGAACTAACGAGTTTTCTGAATGACAGTAAATGTCAAGACAGAACGTCTGGATCCGGTTCCCTTCCAGAGACAGGCTGATTGCCCCACGTGTCATTCAGAAACTTGATAGATCGAAGAAAATACAATATAACAGCCCTGACACTCCGCTTTATTTTCCCATGATTGTCAGGATTTTCATTGTTATACGACTAATTGGGAAATATTTAAAAGAATAAATATGTTGGACATGCTGCGTGACCTGAAACCCATAAAATCTCAAAAGCCGATGGAAAATACATCATCATTTATCTTTATCCCTGATATATCAGGCTTTTCCGATTTTGTGAACGAAACGGAGATTAACCATAGCCAGCACATCATATCCGAATTGCTGGAAATTATTATCAGATCTGACAGCCTTGGTCTCAAAGTTTCTGAAATAGAGGGTGATGCAATTTTGTTTTACAGTAAGGAAATTCCTGCCGTAGAAGATATCCTGTTACAGGCCCAGGAAATGTTCATCAATTTTCATCATCATCTCAGAAAATATGAAACCTTGCGGATCTGCCAGTGTGGTGCCTGTAAAACCGCTTCAAAACTTTCCCTCAAATTTATCGCCCATGCGGGGTCCTTCTCATTTATCAATGTACAGGGATTTCATAAACCATTCGGGAAAGCCGTGGTGACCGCTCATAAACTCCTGAAAAATTCAATTCCCAATTCCGAGTACTTACTGCTTACAGATGATCTGATATCATTAAATGAGGAACCCGTAAATATCGTTACCCAGGCTAAATTTGAAGATGTCGAAGAATTAAGCACCGGATTAAATTATAAGTATATCAACCTGAACTACCTCAATGATCTCATTCCGCCTGTTGAACATTTTGATTTACCGCAGAAAACAAAAAATCCGGTCAGGCTCAGGATCATCATCAACCGACCGATGGAAGAGATCCATTCCTGGTTAATTGATCTTGAATTCAAAAAAAAGTGGAACCAAAATATTGATGAGATCCAGTATGAAAGTGACAGGATCAACCGGGTTGGATATACTCATACCTGTATTATAAATTCAATGGAATTAAAATTTCAAACCCTGGCTAACCGGTTTGGTAATGAGAAATGGATTTACGGGGAAAAACTATTAAATCCAGCCCTGGTGAGGGAGGCTGATTTTTATTACATCCTTGAAAAGATTGATTCCTACACTTCCCAGTTGAGTTTTGAATTGCATTATATACCCTTCAGGGGACCATTGAAATTATTATCCCTCCTTTTCAGGGCCAGGTTAAGGTTTTTGTACCGGGAAAGTTTCTCGATGCTGAAAACTTTGCTCGAAAAAGAAAATAATCCACGGCAAATTGTTCATGAAAAGGTATGAAGTCAGCAATGATAAATAGAGCCGGAATAATAAAAACATGTAAATCATGTTTAATTACAACCACAATGTTGTTATTGAACCTGATCCTGGGTGATCATATTCTTTATGCGCAAACCTGCTGTTCCGGCGGGGTGCCGCTGGCCAATAATATTGGTGGACTGGCCCAGGCTGATAAGGGAACATTCCAGCTGGCACTCAATTTCGACGGAAATTATCTGAGGACTTTGAAAGATGGAAGAGAAACACTTGACGACGAGACCAGGCAACGAACAACGTATTCATTCTTATTAAAAACCAACTATACACTGACAAACCGGTTATCCTTTGAAACACTCTTTACAGTTGTTCAACAACGGCGTTTTATCCAGCAGAATGAATTCAGTGACTTTACCCAGACCACCGGCCTGGGTGATGCAGCCATTCTGGTATACTACAAATACTATAATAAAAATGATTACCAGTTTTCATTTGGCGCAGGACCCAAGATCCCTGTCGGACCGTCAGATCTTAAAGATGAAAACGGCATTACATTAAATGCCGACCTGCAACCCGGCTCCGGTGCCTGGGATGTGCTCCTGCATCACAGTATTTCAAAGAAGCTGAACTTCCGGCCGTCTCTTCTAGTGACCAATTTAATTACTTACCGGATCACAGGCGAAAATCCGGATTACCTGGGGTCACAGGTATATGAATTCGGTGATGAATTTCAAGCGGTGATCAGTTTGTCAGAACAGAACACAGTCGGGAAATCCCTTGTTGGATATGGCCTTCTGGTAAGATACCGTTATGCCCAGCGGGACCGGAATAACGGGGAATGGCTGCCCAATACCGGAGGACAATGGGTGTTTCTGGCTCCGGCGCTTTCATGGTATATCCAGCCGGATCTGATCTTTACCGTAAATGGTGAGTTACCTGTTTTCAGCCAGGTAACGGGCACCCAACTTACACCCACTTTCCGGATCAATGCCGGAATATTGATATCCCTGAAAAAAAACAAAGGACTTATTGATATACGATAGAACCAGAATAAAGAGGCCTGAGAAAATAAGTTGAACCTAAACAATGAAACCATGAAAACAATGCTTGCAGTTATAATGACCGCTCTAATGTCTTTTCTTTCATCCTGTGATACAAGTGATGACGTGGTTGGTGGAAATAATCAATCGAATGGCTCGGCCGAATGGGATATACCCCAGGCTGAGATCTTTGACGGCGGACCTGGTAAGGATGGTATCCCTGCCCTGGAGGATCCGAACCTGATCAATGCAGGAGAAGTTTCCTTTTTATCCGATAACGACCTTGTTCTCGGTTATAAAAATGGGAATGAGGTGATCGCTTATCCGCATCCTATTCTTGACTGGCATGAAATTATCAACGACAAAGTGAATGGTCATGCCTTTGCCGTTACCTATTGCCCATTGACCGGTACAGGAATCGGTTGGAACAGGGTGCTGGATGGCCAGGAAACCACTTTTGGTGTTTCGGGTTTACTGTATAACTCCAATCTGATCCCCTATGACCGCCGAACAGACAGCAACTGGTCGCAGATCAGGCTTGACTGTGTTAATGGTACGCTGCGGGGAACCGAAATCGAAACATTCAATCTCCTGGAAACGACATGGAAAACCTGGAAAACCATGTATCCATCTTCAAAAGTCGTATCCACACAAACGGGTCACAGCAGAAACTATGGCAGATATCCCTATGGCGATTACAGGACAAACAACAACAACATCATTTTCCCTTTTTCCCCCAGGGATAGCAGGCTAGACTCAAAGGAACGTGTGCTCGGGGTTCTCATCGATGGGAATGCTAAGGTTTACCGGTTTTCATCCTTCACAGGCGGCACCGGATTAATAGAGGATGACTTTAAAAATGAGCCTCTTGTAATCGTTGGCAACGAGGAACAGAATTTTATCGTTGCATTCATGCGGAGACTTGACGATGGAACGATACTGAACTTCAGTGTTGCGCCTGATCAGAATTCGACAACTCCATCGGCAACCCTGCTGTCTGACAATGAGGGCAATCGATGGAATATATTTGGAGAAGCAGTTTCGGGACCGCGAAGCGGGCAGAAGTTAAGCGCAGCCACTTCATTCATCGGTTACTGGTTTTCCTGGGGAGCATTCTATCCTGGAGTTGAAATTCATGGAAACGTAGAGTAATGACTGGCACCCCTATTTGCGCCGGTGGAATACGGTTATGTGTCATCCCGACCGCAGTGGAGGGATCTGGTTATGTACACAATGCTCTACGGGTCTTTAGTACCAAACCCCCTTAATGTCTATATCAGATCCTTCATCCCACAATGGGTGCGATCAGGACGACCTCCTCTTCCAGAAACGTATTAATTTCAAAGCAATTCAATTTATGATCAGATCATACATAAATGAAAAAATCAACGCCGCGTTTTATCTAACGGATTACGGGCAGATTGCGGATCTTTTAGCCAGGGAAGGAAGTTTTCTGAAGTTCATCTGGGTTACTGAAGGTACCCTTCGGTTGAAAATAGATGGTACGGAAATCACCGTTAAACAATGAAAAAGTTTTCAGTACCAACAAGAGATCAGGTATCTGGATTATCACTGGGACCTGAATGAATGTTGAAAACATTTCAGTTCAGCCGGCTGTCTCCATCAAAAGGTTCAACACTTACGGTGATCTCATCCAGCCATACCAGCAGATAATTACTGATTGAATCCGCTTTTACATTAACCTTATAATATTTATCGGTCTTCCGTGAATACAATGATTCATAAAAAATCTCCCCTGAGCGGGGAAGGGTTAAAAACCGGTGGATCAGTTTCAGGTCATCCTCAAACAGATCGGCCCAATGTTCTATGTTTTTCATTTTAAAATAATTCCTTGTCAGTCCCTCGAATGCTACCATTTTTCCTGTCCTGTCGATCACGAATGCGGGATCCTTTCTTTCCAGCGGTAATTTGATCAGGAGCATGTTTTTATGGTTTTTGAATTTTACCAAGGCTTTTGAGATGGTTTGAACCATCACCGGGACAACAAACGGCACTGCAGAACCGAATATTTCCATACCCTGAAAAAAATTGATGATGATGCCGATCAGCAAGGCCATCAGATAATTCTGAAAGCTGATCAGCTCCTTCATGACATAGTTAAGTAAGACTTTCATTTGTTTGAATCACGTATTACAGACGATTAGTCAGCCAAAGACTCGGTTCCTGACAATCTAAGTGTTGAAAAGGCATTGTTTGCCCTGATCCTGAAAG
>JAGTVG010000273.1 GCA_018224645.1 Cyclobacteriaceae bacterium | reverse complement strand
CAACAATCCACCACCTTTGAGCTTCCAGCTTCTTTAACCACCGAAGCCTATTTCTGAGCCTGTCGGGGGAGGTGCATGTGATGAGCTCATTTAAGGAATGCAAAACTATGTTATAAATCATTTGCAACAAATACTTTATCTTAATTTTTTTATAGAAAATTCGGTCTGGCGGGATTCTTGATATACATGATGTATACCTTTGTGGATTGTAGTTCGTTACTATAAAAGATAAATCGACCAGGTGGCTAAAAAGATCCGGAACATATTGATCATCGGTCTGCTCTCAATCATCTTCCTGATGACTGCATCATTTGCCGTCATGTATTATTACCGGACTGAATTGATCGCCCTTTTTGTCAGGGAAGCCAACAAAAGGATCAACACACCCGTCGATGTTCAGAAGATCGGACTGGATCTCTGGTCCCAGTTCCCCGACGTATCCATCAGCCTCGACGAGGTGCGGATCTATGAAGCTAGAGAACTGGCCGGGGATTATTTATGTGCAGCCGATAAGATCATCCTTTCCTTTGACCTGCTCCACCTGATCTTTAAAAATTATAACATCACCACCCTGTACTTTGAAAACGCCAGAGTCAATATGATGGTGGATACCTATGGCCGCCGGAATTTTGACATCTTCGATAATAAAGATACCACCTCAACGGATAGCCTGCCGGAACTTACCCTTCAGAAGATCATCCTGAAGAATACCACCTTTAATTATTCCGATCTTGAAAATGAAATCCTGTTAACCATTTATACAGACCAGCTGACGAATAAACTGGGCCTTAAAAATGAAATTCTTTCCTTCCGGATGGAAGGTGGCCTGACCAACAAACAGATGAAGATAAGAGATACGGAATACCTGAAGGACCAGGAAATAGAAATTCTGACCGATTTTGAGTACGGTATTTTTACCCGTGACCTGGTTTTCAATGAATCGGATCTGATGCTGAATGGACAGACTTACCTGGTCAACGGGAAAATCAGGACCGGAGAAGAAAGATATATCGATCTCGAAATCAATTCTGCCGGCAATGCATTCCAGTCGATCATCGGGTTATTGCCGGATGATTCCCGGGAAAGCCTGTCCAAATATAAAAGTTCAGGAGAAATTGAATTTACGGGGAGAATCTCGGGAAATTATGGCCATGAGGAAAGACCTGAGGCCAAAGCAGAATTTTCATGCCGGGATGTCTCGTTTTTTTACCCTGGCTATAAAAAAGCATTCAGCAATATAAGATTCGACGGGAATTTCACCAATGGTATAAACCATAACCTGCAAACCTCCCGGCTCGAGATCAGGGAATTCAGCGGGGATATCGACGGCCATAAAATTGCAGGCAACCTTGTTCTGAACGACCTGAAGAATCTGAATTCCCGGCTGAATCTCGCAGGGAAGATCGACCTGGATGCATTCATCAGGACCTTTCCCGTCAAACAGGTTATCTCTGGTAAAGGCATGATCGATTTCGATATCAGCGTGACTGGCCCGCTGAAGAACTTTAAAAATACCTATGCGACAAGCCTGAAGACCTCCGGTGAAATCCTCCTGCAGGACGTTGAAATCCATACGGGCTATACACCCCTGGCCTTCAGGGACTTTAATGGAAAATTCTTTTTCAATAACCTGGATCTCGGCATTCAGAACTTTTCGGGTTACATCGGTCAGAGCGATTTTGAACTCTCAGGATTCTTTAAAAACATCATTCCCTATGTGATCAATAAGGAAAATCCCATCCGGATAGAGGCAGACCTGCAATCGCATTATCTGAACCTCAATGAACTCCTCACCCTTGATTTCCGTAAAAGATCCCTTGAAAAGGAACGGACGGAAAGTGTTTATCATCTTGGGATATCTCCCAAACTTAATATCGGATTTAATTGTGATGTTAAGAAAGCTGACCTGAAAAGGTTTCATGGGAAAAATATAAGCGGCAGATTGCTGATCAGTGATCAGATTGCCCTTGTCAAAGATGTATCCATGAGTACCATGGGCGGGCAGCTCTACCTGGATGGATCCATCGTGGGTAAACACCCCGTACACAGGGAATTCCAGGTATATGGACTGCTCGATAATATATATGTCGACAGTGTGTTTTATGTGTTTAACAATTTCCGGCAACAGTTCCTGGTGGATAGGAACCTGAGGGGTCAGATCGATGCCAGGGTGAACACCTATTTTGTTCTGACAGAAGATCTGAATCTGATGCCGGCAACCATCAATGCCGACATTGAAGCTAACATTAAACAGGGTCAGCTCATCGATTTTAAACCCATTCAGAGTCTGTCCAAATACCTGAAGAACGAGGATCTTTCCAATGTCCGGTTTTCTGACCTTCAGAATAACGTGCAGATCGCCAACAGCACCGTGATCATCCCTGAAATGGAGATCATCTCGAGTGCTTACCATATCGATGTATCCGGCACCCATACATTCCGGCAGGAGATCGATTATCATTTTAAGATACCCCTGGACCAGTTCCGGGGAACCGATCCTGACAGCCGTTTCGGCGAGATCGACGCGCAGGATTCAGGACCGCCCAACCTGTTTCTGAAAATGACCGGCATGGCCAACGATTACCAGGTGGTTTATGATACCCGGGCGGTAACGGAGAAAATAAAGCAGGATCTCAAAAAGGAGGGTGACGAGCTAAAGGATCTGTTCAGGAAGAATAAGGACCAAAAAGTAAAACAGGTCGAACTGGAAGAAGATGATTATTTTGAGTTTGATTGAACGTTCAGAATAAAAAATTATACAGGGTCTTTAGGGTTTGCCATATTCTGCCGTTCTTCTGAGTCATCATTCTTCTGATCTCATTGATCTTGGGTTCGGTAAGCGGTTTCTGGATATAACCATTGATACAGTCATATTCCCCGGCTTTCATCCGGTCATGCTCGAAGATAGAGGTGCTCAGGATGAATATTTTGATCTTTTTCTGATAATCATGTGGAAGATGTTTGTATTCCTCCAGGAATTCCCAACCATTCATGTCATGCATGGATATGTCCAGGAAGATGATTTCTGGGGCAACACCGTCAACCCTGGCACTGTTTTCAAAAAGATATTCCAATGCCGCTCTCGGGGATTGATAACTTTCCACATTTTTTGCCAGTTGGGCATATCCTACAATCTTCGTTGTAATATAATTATTGAGCTCATCGTCATCGATGATCATCAATAGATTAATTTTCTCCATAAAAATATCCTGTATGCCCAATTATTACCGAAAAAATGATGCCAGAGGTATAAAAGGGCCATATTCAAGGATTTTTCGGGGGTAAATCTTTCCGTTCCGTTTGAAAAAGGGAAACGAATCCCAATGTGGGAAAATAAGACAGGGATTATCGCAGCAGGTATATTTTGCCAAATCCACGGTCAAAACCCTGGTCACCGGCGGTTTCACGGTGTTTGAAATTATCACCGGGATTATGGATGATCACCCGGTAAAGGTAAACCCCATTGGCCAGTTGATCCCCGAAATCATCCTTTCCATTCCAGGAATATTCTGTAATGTTGTTACCGATATGAATGGGGCCTATTTCATCGGCAAGGATTTCCCTGACCACCTTTCCGCTCACCGTCATGATCTGGATTTTCATTTCCGGGATGATGCTGCCTGTCAGGGTGAAAACAAAACGGGTGGAACTGGAAAAAGGATTTGGGAATGGATAAAAATGGGTGATCTGCGATTCATTGATCACCTCGAACCTGATCTCGTATGGTTCCGCACCTGTTGTATTTCCGCTGGCATCCTCGGCCTGAACAGACAATGTATAAATGCCGTCAGCCAACAGCGGAGGCTGATATTCAATGGTAAAATCCTTTTTCTCGGATGCCGGTAACCACGTCAGGTCAGGATCCGTAAATGGAATCCGGCTGAATTGCTGCTGCCCCGGGTTCAGTAGTGCCAGGGTGATCCCCACGGTGTCCTGCTTGGGCAGGATCTTGTTTTCGTCCTTCATGATCACCGAGATCAGCGGGGATGGAGAGACGATCTCTCCGTCAAGAATATACCTGCCATCAAAGGCCACATCGATCGTTGGGTGAATATTGTCCGGTTTGATAACCAGGAATCCGGGCAGGATAAGCCGGTTATTGGCAAAATTCTGTTCTGGCTGTATCCCCGGATTTCCCACAATATTGAGTTCGTTCGTGCCGGCCTGGTCTTTCGTGTGTAATGATAGGGTAAATCCGGTGCTGCTTCCTGAAAGGGGAGCATCGATCCTGATGGAATCCGAATATTTTATGGTCGTTTCCTGGCTGGACAGCGTAAAAAACACCTGAATGGAATCTGTAAAATTTTTATCGCTGATGTTCATGAAGTTGAATCCGGCAAGGTAATTTTCTCCTTCCTGTACCGTGGTGCCTGAAATTGCCTGATTTTCTGCCGGCAGCAGAACCCCATCCGGTAAGGGGGTGTAAATGACCATCCAGTTCCTTAACTGTGCGGGCGTAAGCATTGAAGTATCGCTTGTATTGAAAGTCAGCCTAAGATAAGGATATTCGGAAGGATCAATGCCGGATAAATCAATAGACTGATCCTTGATATTGTCAAGAAGAATGGTCTCAGTATCATCAGTCCTCTTGCCCGTAATTGAAAAATAGTAATGATCATCACCGGGACTGTCCGGTGTTAATACGGAATGGCTGAACCGGTTCCAGGATCCGGAAGGCCCGATCAGACCTGTAACCATGGTAGCCGAAACCGACTGCCCGGTAATCGCAGTATTTAACAGTATTTCCTGTTCATCGGCTGGCATTCCCGGGAATTCATCGGCAATGATAACCGTGGCAGAACCCTCTGTGGCGCCTTTTTCGCCCAGGATGATCATGGGATCCCCATCAGACAAACCTTCAATTTCGGAAGGTGCAACGCCAATTTCGAGCAGTTTATCCCTAAGCTCCTGTGGCCAGCTCTGAAAGGTCACTTGACCGATCGAAAAGATCAGCACCGGATCCCCTTCCTTTACGGCATCGATGTACTGCCTGAGATAGTCCTGTGGACCCAGGATCTCGTTATTCAGCATATTGTTAATCACCTGTGGCTGGCGTCCGCATGTTCTGCGGTCCAGGATATCATATATGACGCCGAAATCGAGGGCTTTATATGGTGCTGTGGTGATCCTGTCAAAGGCTACGGCATTGAGGCTGTTATCGGTGCATAGCCTGGTATTGAAAATATAGGCGCTCCCATCGATCCTGAGGATGATGTCCTCATAGTCCTTTTCCGGATGATTTGCCCCGTAGGTATTAACTTCGAGGGAACTTTCGTAGGTACTGAAATCCCATTTTTTGGCATCCGCATCATACGCCATGCCCTGATAGCTGTTTTCAAGCAACTGTTGCGGATGGCTTTGGGCCCAGCCTTCAGGTCCGTTTTTTATATAGGTAAATGAATGCGACGACCATGTATCCTCTTCCCCCGGCCGGGTATCGGCAAACCGGGTTCTCCAGAAAAATACCATGGTGTCCTTTTCCGGGATGTTCCTGAATGGAACTGTATTCCATTCGGCAATCCATTTCTGATCAAGGTTAATGTTCTGTATGGCAGGGCTGTTAAAAAGTGCTGAAGTATCCATCTGGAACATAAACTGACGGGATTCGTCCGAAACTGTGGCTGCCTTTGCAATGAGGGATACTGAATCTGCAGAGACTATCGAATAATTATATGGGAACAGGTTCTGCGTACCCAGCTTGTTGATATCCAGATTAAATACCGCACGGTTATTCATCTTGCTCAACTCCGGGATCGAATCGAAAGGATCGATTTGAATTTCAAATGAATTCAACCCGAAACTTTTTAAGGGATCATTTTCCACCGTTAAACGCAGGGTATCCTGATAAAATACCGGATCGTAAAGCACCGGATCTTCGAAATCCAGGGATTGATCGGGATAGGTTCTCCTGAGCCCGATAAAAAAAGGACTGGGTTCGGCTCTGCCGAAGTTTTTCACGGGAATGATAATGTCGAAGGAATCCATTTCGGATGTCACAGTTTCACCTTCACGGCCAATGGCGGAAATTTCATCCCCCAGGATACTGTAATCAGGTTTGTCTGCACCGAATAAACGGATAAAGGGATCCCCCTGAAGGATGGTCTGTTGTATCTGTGCAATATTTATTTCTTCGATAAGTGCATAGCGGCTGATATATTTTTCCGCTGTCCTGATAAATATGGTCCCCAGGGACTGATCGATAAAGGCAGAATCACCGTAACCGATTGAGAGGAATGCATCAGTATATCTGCGGAGTTCACGGGTATATCCTACATCAGAATGCGCCGAAAAGGCAATGGCCCCCTTATTGCCGGTGATCATCCAATCCTCCCCGAAACTTTTCACCGTGGTGAACACATTCCCGGCATCACAGCCGTTCATGTAGATCAGCGGATATTTTCCGCGGTTATCGTATCCAAGCCTGGGATCCGAAACTTCCCCGATATCGATATCTGAACCCAGGGTACCACTATGCCCGAAAAACAGGATCAGTGATTTTCCCTGGTTCACCTCATCCGTGATGTTAACGAATTCAACTGTTTCGGTGGTTTCCTTGCTAACATTGGTCACGTTCCCTCCAAGATAAAGATTTTCTTCAAGCAGTTTGAACTGGTCAATATAATACCGGAAAATTTCAGGTTCGCCAGGCTGGATCCCTCCGCTAAGCTGGATGATGTCTTTTTTCCAAAGGTTATCAAACCGGAAAGACTCCGTTTCCTTCACTTTATCCAGGTAATCAGCCACATGCCGGGGGGAGGTTGCAGAGATCCTGCCCGTGGGAATGGCAGGTCCGTAGGTGGTATCACTTAAATTTGCCGTAAAAAGAATATCCGATCCCGGATTCCCGGCAGTTGGCACCCAGTCCCTGAATTCGCTGAATGCCGGATCGCTCTGTTTCCGGTGGAAATCATGATTCACGGTGAGCCCTTTGCCGATCAGCAACAGGTATTCAGGATTTCCCTGGTCCAGCATATACCGGCAGAAATTCCGGACCGCCAGCGGGCTGATTTCCCCATAGTTGAACTGATCGTACAGGGTATGGATTTCCATCATCAGGGGTCTCTGGCCTGTAGACTGCCTGTATTCCGCATAGGCCTGGACCGGATTGGAATAGGATCCCCCTTGCCCGGTAAAATCCACGTGATAAACCAAGAGATAATTATACAGGGATGGATCAACAGTGCGGAAATTCACTTTCCGGATCGAAGGAATGCTCAACCTTTCTTCGCTGTAAATCAACGTCCTGGGAATGGCTGTATTCGGGACCAGGGTATTAAGCGTGGTTAGTGGTGCCGGGTAAATGATGTTAACGGGGGCATGCAAGTCTGTAATGTCCCATAATGTACCCGGACTGGTGACACCGTCAATTTCGATATAGGAAATGTTTCCAGGATTGGCAGGCAGATAAAAAGATTTATAGGAAGTCCCGCCGGTATGGTATTGCTGAGGGAAAACCAGCCGTATATAGGAAACTGATATCCTGTCAGCGGCACCATTAACTCCATTGGGGATGATCCTGAGGTAAAGATTTCCGTCGGATGAAATATCGGTCCAGGCCAGGTCGGAACTGAAAAGAAGGTTATAATGCCGCTCAAACTGCGGATTCCCAATGGCACGCAGGTTCGATTCCGATGGTCCTGCGGATATGGAAATATTATGGGCAAGGTTATTCCTTCCTGCCAGTAATATTTCAAGCCGGGGAGGGGGGCCGGATAAAGACCGGTTGATTATAGTCACAAGGGTATCCCGGTATTGTTGTCCCCTGGAAAAGGCATTCCCGGTCCAGCCTTCACCGAAATCAAAGCTTGCTTTTTTCATCTCCGGATTCTGGTCATAAAAAGGATACTGGAGGCCATCGGAAAACTGCGAGACCTTTAGCTCGAGGATACTTTCTGAATGATAATTTTCCGCCGGAAGATTATCCACATTGGTTGTCTGTGTAAATGCCGGGATCCTTAGGCCCCTGATGTTATTTAAATTCCAGGTGAGGAAATAGCTTGAAGAGTCCGAATAAAGGGCATAAAAAGAATGGGGCTGGGCATTGGTTTCATACAACATCCCATCCCTTTTCCCATCGTTCCGGATCCCGTAAAAATCGATATAATCTGACGGATCAAAGGAACCGTCCAGCTGTCCTTCCACATGGATGGCAATCTCCTCACCCTGATGGAAAAGCTGAAAATCCCGTGGATCCGGACTGCTGTTAAGGAACCCTGATTGCAGCAGTTCGGCATGGGTGATCCGGTAAATACCATTGCTTGCGACCTGGATCTTAAAGTATTCCTGATTGGGATTGATCCATTCATTCCCATAGTTTTGACCCATCGAAAAATGATATCCGGAAAGAAAACAGATAAAAGTGATCAGGTATGGTAAAATCCTTTTCAATCGAATGAGACTTTAACTGAAAAAACATGGGAATAAAGAGATTCCGACAGGTCCCCGATATCCAGGAAAGCATAATCGACAGATAATATCCTGAATTTTACGCCAAGACCCATGGTCGGCTGAAATGAAACATAGGTAGACCCATCGAAATCCAGGATCTTCTGGAAGTTGTTGACGCCGATCCGTAAAAAGGCTATTTTACCATAGTCGAATTCAATACCGAATTTTGGGTCCAGCGAGATGGCACGGGTACCGATGGCTACGTTTCTTTTACCGTCAAACGTAAGATCCACATCGACCGCCGGCAGGATCCCCACCTTTTCGCCGATGCTGAACTGGTATCCCATGCCGAGGATCAGTCTGGGCAGGGTGATTTCCACTGAATTCTGCGGGATGATGTTGCCAGTCTGAAGATAGATATCCTCCACGAGTTCAGTATTGTGTGACCAGGCATTAAACGTCCCGAATACATCACGGAAGGTCATGCCGAAGCGCCAGTCTTTCATCCTGAGTTGAGCACCCAGATCGATCCCGAATCCCCATGCACTTGCAAATTCCCCCACTTTCCGGTGAATGATCTTCATATTGCCGCCCAGATGCAGGTTTTTAAGCGCCGGGAACCGCCTGGCATAGGAAACGAAGAAAGCATAATCTGCAGCAGTAAAAAACCGGATATTGTCGTAATTGATCGCCCCGTTGGCGTCGTAAAGATATCTGGTATCGGGGATATCGTCCACGGCGAAACGGAGTATGGTCGCTCCCAGGTGGCTCAGGCTGTCGATGGGGGTGGCGAATCCGAGATAATCATAATTGGCAATGCCGGCGAAATAGGAGGCATGCATCAGGGCTCCTGCGTATTTGTTCCTGATATGCAGTAACCCGGCAGGATTCCAGTAGCTGCTTGTCACATCGTCGCTGACCGCTACCTGGGCATTGGCCATTGCCATAGCCCTTCCGCCAACGCCAAGGTTCAGAAATTCGTTGCTGTATTTGGGGGTATTATCCTGGGCGTGTAATGACAGGGGCAGGGTTCCGGCTAAAATAAAAATTACCGGAAAAAATATCCACAGGTTTTTTATGAAAAATTTCGTTCCCATGCCCGTTTAAAAATACGAAAATACAAAATCCGGAAACCCTTGCAACGTAATTTTAATTAGACTCTCCGGAGGGACAACACGTAATTTACCGTGAAATATAAACATATCATTAAATAATATGATTATTACAATATATTTTATAACCCAGTATTTTTTTTACTTAGTACTTGGCTATGCAAGGTACTTTGTACGTATATTAGCATAACAGGAAAATTAAATTCATGTACAATGAAAGTTGAAAACACACAGGTACAAATGCGGAAGGGAATATTGGAGTTTTGTATCTTGCACATAATTTCCAGGGGGGAGGTATATGCATCGGATATGCTCGAAGAATTGACTTCTGCAAAGATCATGGTGGTTGAAGGTACTTTATACCCGCTGTTGACCAGGTTGAGGAAGGCTGGACTTGTGGAGTACAAGTGGGTTGAATCGACCTCCGGGCCGCCAAGGAAATATTACACGCTTACTGAAGAGGGCAGGTCATTTTTAGAACAGTTGGACTATACCTGGGACGAGTTGATGAAATCAACAACCAGAATAATATCACTTAAAGGTACGAAATCAAAAACCCGCAAGAAATGAAAAAGAATATTAGCATAAATATCAGCGGAATTATATTTCATATTGAGGAAGACGGCTATGAAAAACTGAAAGAATATCTCGATACGATTCATCGATATTTTGCTTCCTACGATGATTCCTCGGAAATTATTGCTGACATTGAAAACCGGATCGCTGAAATATTTTTATCCAAGCTCAAGGAAGGAAAACAGGTGATCACCATTGAAGATGTGGAAGCATTGATGGCTACCATGGGTGGTATCAAGGATTTCAAGGAAGTGGAGATGGAGGAGGAAGCTGAATATGATGATTACGAACGGTCGGAAGGTAAAAGAGGAAGCCAGGCGTATACGGCTGAACCGAAGCGTCTTTTCCGGGATGAAAAAAGAAAGATTTTGGGCGGCGTCCTTTCTGGCATAGCCTATTATTTCCGCATCGATCCGCTCTGGGTACGGTTGATTTTCATCGTTATGTTCTTTGGGGTCTGGTTCCTGCCGGCAACTCCTGCAATCCTAACCGTTGCCTATATCGTCCTGTGGATCGTTGTCCCCGGGACATATGATCTTGACGAGCAGAAAAAAGTAAAAAAAATGTTCCGCAACCCGGATGACAAGGTGCTTGGCGGGGTTTCAAGCGGAATTGCTGCATATTTTGGGATTGATATTGTGATTGTAAGATTGCTGTTCATCGTGCTTATCTTTTTTGGCGGCACGGGATTGGTCCTCTACATCATTCTCTGGATCATCCTGCCGGAAGCCAGGACCATTACGGACAAAATGGAAATGCAGGGCGAACCGGTAACCTTGAGGAATATTGAATCAAATATAAAAAAAAGTCTGAAAGTGGGGGAGGATGAAGAAGAGTCGATCTGGGCAAAGATCCTCTTATTCCCCTTCCGCCTGATTGCGGCGGTGATCCAGTTTATTTCCAGGGTGTTGGGACCGGTGGCCATCTTCCTGGTCGAAGCGATCCGAGTAATTTTCGGAATTATCCTTGTCCTGACTGCCATGGGCTTGACGCTCGCGATGCTGATTACGGCAGGGATAGCGCTGGGTTTGTTAACCGGTGGATATTTTACAGAATTCGTGGACTTTCCGGTTGATCTGATCCGCCAGGAACTTTCTGCCCTGCCGTTGATTGCCGGTTTTTTCGCAGGATTGATCCCATGCGTATTTCTAGTTTTCCTGGGTGTTTCCATCATCACCAGGAACCTTGTGATGAATGCCAAACTTGGCTGGTCATTGTTTTCCCTGTGGATCATCAGTCTGATCATTCTCCTGTTTACCATTCCTCCCATTGTGGGAAGATACACGCGCGATGGTGTATATTCAGAAGTGGAAACCTTTTCCATGCCACCGTCAACCACCATGCTGGATTTAAAACAGGTAGGTCTGGAAGATTATGAGGTAACCAGCCTTCGGTTACGGGGCCATGAAGATTCCCTGTTTCGCCTCGAAAAAAGGTTTGAAGCTGTAGGTAAATCGAGGCTGGAGGCTATTGAAAATGCCAGAATGGTTGAATATCATGTGAATATTGAAGATTCTGTCATTACATTCGATTCAAACATCCAGTTTCTGGAGGGCGCAAAATTCAGGGGTCAGCAGCTGGAAATGACACTTTATATCCCGTATAACAAACAATTTCAAATGGACTATGATTTGAAATATATCGTGCGGAATACCATTTATTTTTACGGGTTCAGGGAAAATCAGATGGAAGGCAATACCTGGATGTTTACGGCGGAAGGTCTTGAATGTATTACCTGTTCAGAAGAAAATGATGATTCATCTGACAATACCGGATTTAATGTAGAACCTGGTGAAAACACTCTTTCTTATGATATGAAGGGTTTTGAGAGTGTACAGATCGCCAGCATATTCAATGCCGAGATATTACAGGCCGATCAATGGGAAGTCATGCTGAAAGGTGATGAGGAGGATTTGAATGATGTAAGGGTCATCATGGAAAATGACAATCTCAAAATTGATTTTGACAGGGACATCAGTAACTGGGACCGCGACCGGGAGAAGGTATACATTTATTTAAAATTGCCGGAAATGGAAAGTCTGGAACTCAGCGGTGCGGTACGGGCGGTTATCAGGGGATTTAGCCAGGACCTGATACAGATCGACCTTTCCGGTGCCGCGATAGCTGAAATGGATATCAGAATTGATGATGCAGATATTGACATGGATGGAATGTCGAAACTCACCCTATACGGAAACGGTGAAAAGATTGACGTCACCATTGCGGGAGCCTCACGTTTGGATGCTTCGGATTATGCAGTAAATTCCGCCACAATTGATGCTTCCGGGGTTTCACACGTCAAGGTCAATGCTTCCGAAATGCTCGAGATTGATGTCACAGGTGGAAGCGAGGTCCGGTATTCGGGCGATCCGCAGATACAGAGTGAGCGGGCTGCTGCAAGCCGAATCATAAAAGAATAAGGTTAAAAATTATTTAATTAAGGTCAAAAATTATTTAATAATGAAAGAGCATATTTATAAAACACATCTTAAAATTCTTGGTGCAATATTCATAGCCTTTGGCGTGATTAACCTGATGGCAGGGATTACATTCCTGGCTGCCGTGAATATCGTGAATATTTTTATCGATGAAGCAGAAGTGATCCAGGCAGTCAGCATTTTCAGCCGCCTGATCGGTGGCATCTTGGTTGTTTCATCCGTTCCGGGCATCATTGCCGGGATAGGATATATACAGGAAAGAAACTGGTCAAAAAATCTCGGACTCGTGATGGGGATCATATATTTATTGTTTATTCCCGTCGGAACGATCATTGGCATCTATACCATCTGGTTAAGTTCGCAGGCGGTGATTAAAGAAAAACAACCGGTTTATGCATCGGATCTGGTAAAACAGGGATGACCGGGAGAATGGTGAATGATGAATTAAAAATTAATAATTAAAGGCCGGCCGGAAACTGGCATAGGGTATATCCAGCAAAGATTCTTCAGGGAAATTTACTGGTAATGTGTATTTTCAAACAGAATGTTAAATTATCAAGTAAATGCCATTGAAAAGATGACAGAAATCAGTTTTTATAATATCCTCCTCCTCACCATCTTTACAAAACACAGGGGCTGGTTGTTTTTAATCCTGTTGATGTTATCCACGGGTTGCAGAACAAACCAGAATCCTTCTGAGGGGATTTCCGGCAAGATATTATGGTTTGAGGGAGATCTGATGCCTGGCATTAATAAAAAACCGGTGAAGGGTATCCCGGTGAAAAGGGAAATTTATATTTATGAACCCACGCTTCCGTCACAGGCGGATTCAGTTAATCATGTATTCTACAGGGGAATCCAGACTGAACTTATTAAAAAGACGATATCGGATGATCATGGGAATTTTAAAGTAAAACTGGATCCGGGAAAATATTCTCTTTTTATTAAGGAACCCCAGGGATTTTATGCCAGCCAGTTCAACGGGGGAGGTTATATCAACCTGGTTGAGGTTCAACCTCAAAAAATTACCGAAACAGAGATCAGGATAGATTATATGGCCGCCTATTGATCCTGGACCCGGCATTCCAATTCAGAAGTATGCCTCCTCGAGGGATATTACTTTTCCACCCCGTGAACTTTCAAATGCTTTTTCGATGATATAAATGTTGTAAAGTGATTCCTTCGCTGGCACGGTCAGCGGTTTATCATTCCTGATGGCCGCATAAATATTGTCATAATAGGCCAGGTAATCACCCCGTTCTGAACTCACTTTTCCCTCAACATGGATTCCCTCGATTTCGGAATTCAGCCACCCGTGGATGGATTTATCTTCGATTCCCCAACCTGCTGATCCGGGAATACCGCCTGCCTTCAATGCATCTTCCTGGGGATCGAGGCCGAATTTCACGAAGGAACCTGAATTGCCGTGCAGGGTAAACCTGGGGAATGGCTCCCTTACGAGGTAACTTGAATGAACCCTTGCCTTCAGACCCGGGTAATACAGGCTGATATCAAAATAATCATCGACTTTAGTCCCGGACCGCACCTGACGAATATCGGCATATAAAGCTTCAGGATGGCCGAAAAGTACCAGGACCTGATCGATCAGGTGTGGCCCCAGGTTATATAACAGTCCAGAGCCCGGACCGGTATCTTCCTTCCATGTATCTTCCTGGATAAAATTCCTGTACCTGTCGAAACTCGCGATAAATTCCACTATCCTGCCCAGGAAACCTGCCCTCACAATTTTCTGTACGGTCAAAAAGTCACTGTCCCAGCGGCGGTTCTGAAAAACGCTTAAAATCCTTCCTGTTTTTTCAGCAAGTTCCAGCAATTGAACTCCCTCCTTTACCTTATTGACGAATGGCTTTTCCACCACCACATGTTTCCCGGCCTCGAGGGCGGACCTTGTAAAAGGAAAATGGGTATCATTTGTGGCATTTACAATGATCAGTTCAATTTCATCATCCATTAAAAGCCTTTGAAAGTCCTTTTCGATCCTGATATCAGGGTAAAACTCCCTGGCATTCGAACGGTTTCTCTGAACTACGGATTTCAGGTGGAATCCAGGATGGGCATTGAGGAGTGGTCCATGGAATACCATCCCTGACATTCCGAAGGAAGCCATTCCGGCAACTACTTTTTCTCTGTGCGGTTCCATAAACTATGTCAGTTTCTGTTCAATGGATTTATTGCTCTTCTTCATCGGATAGATAAGTGCTGCTGAATT
>JAGTVG010000272.1 GCA_018224645.1 Cyclobacteriaceae bacterium | reverse complement strand
TACAGATCGTCCGAACGACTATTGATCATCGAGGCCTTTCTACCTCGACCCTTAACTCGTCCAGCCTTTACATCCCACTTTTCAGGATCAATATTTTCACCAGTTGAAAGGTGTATCTGCTTTCCTTTCACAGTAATCCTTACGTAGATGGGCGCTTCTCCTTTAGCGTTTTTCTTTGAGGACAAGCACATAAATAATATCTTGATGTTTCCTTCCATACCTTGTTACCAGTACTCTACCATCATAGGTGACAAATTCTATTAAATTGCATCAAAATACAACATATTATATTGAAAATCAAGAAAATAATAGATATTTTATAAATTACAAGAAGTTACCAATGGGGAGTAGGAATAGTTACCATTTTGGTATGGTTTCGTTTGCATTTGATGGTAAAATCTGGTAGGCAAAACAATAAAAAACCCCTTAAATAATTAAATTTAAGGGGTATGGTAGCATCTGCTGCTATAGTTGCAGAGGGTGAGGGATTCGAACCCCCGGTCCCCGTGAAGGGACAACGGTTTTCAAGACCGCCGCGATAGACCACTCCGCCAACCCTCTTTCTGAATTATTTCTGATTTCTTCAGAAACTTATATCCATTTCCGGATTTTAAAAAACTTCTCCCTTCCGTACGCCTCTGACCTGCTCTCAAACTCTTCATAATAATGAAGTTTCCAGAATTTCAGGGGATTGCAAAGATAGATAAAAAATATTTTTACCCGGGAAAATTGTCTCAGGAATTTTTTAATTTCAACGTTATGTATAAAAACTTTACATCCATGAAAATATCCTGCCATTTTTTCGTCGCCATCTTATTGATTACCACCTCGTTCAATCAATCGTACGCACAGGCTGATCATCAGAGAAACCTTTTATCCGGGAAATTCGACAGGGATCAACTCCTGAAAATATACCGGAACCATCCTGACTGGAATCCATTCCCCGCCTATGAGGACCGGGCAGCCTGGGAAAATCTTCCGGTTGAGGTGAAAACCGCACACCTGGAAGCTGCCAATGAGGCACTGAATTATAACTGGCCCGTACTTCCGGCTACGCTCTACATGGAATTCGACAGGATCGGTAACAGGAGTAATTTCCAGTCCGTTTACTTTGAGCGACGTGAAAAGCTGGCCAACCTGGTTGTCGGGGAAATGATCGAAGGGAAAAGCAGATTCCTTGATCAGATCATCAATGGGATATGGGCCATCTGCGAGGAAACTTCATGGTGCATCCCCGCCCATATTGGCGATCAATCCGTAGGTTTCACCCCCCTGCCCCATCACGAAGAGGATGTGGTTGATCTTTTTGCGGCCGAAACGGGAACTACCCTTGCCTGGACGTGGTTCCTGCTCAGTAAACAACTTGATAGGATCACGCTTGTGGTTACGGATAGGATCAGACATGAGATCAATAAAAGGATTCTGACGCCTGTCATGGAAAGGGATGATTTCTGGTGGATGGGTCTCGGAGATGGCCAGCCGGTCAATAACTGGAATCCCTGGATCATCTCCAACTGGATCACTTGTAACCTGGTGATGGAGGAAGATGAAAAACGTAAAGCGGAAAGCCTGGAAAAAGCCATAGTCTGCCTGGATAATTTTTTAAACATCTACCCGGATGACGGGGGATGTGATGAAGGTCCTGGCTACTGGGGACATGCGGGAGGATCACTGTTCGACTGCCTGGAACTGCTGTATCATTCCAGCCAGGGAGAGATCGATATTTACGGCCACCCGCTTGTTAAAAATATCGGCAGTTATATTTATAAAGCATATATCTCCGGACCCTACTTCATCAATTTTGCAGATGCTTCCGGAAAGATCAACATCTATCCGGATATCGTATTCCGTTACGGAAAAAGGACCGAAGATCCTGCCATGATGGGATTTGCAGCACTGGCAATGAGCAGGAATCAATTCGGTACAGGTTCATACAACATGAGCAGGAAACTGAATGCCCTGTTCAGCTACCGCGAAATTGCTGAATATCCGGCTCAGGAACCGCTGATAGCGGATTTCTGGCTCCCTGAAACGGAAATTTTCGGGGCGAGATCCTCTGCCGGTTCAAGTGAAGGCCTTTATCTGGCAGGGAAAGGAGGCCACAATGCGGAAAGCCATAACCATAACGATGTGGGGAATTTCATTGTGTATTATGACGGCAAGCCAGTCATCATCGATATAGGCGTGGAAGAGTACAGAAGGGAAACTTTCAGTGATCAGCGGTATACGATCTGGACGATGCAGTCCCAGTATCATACCCTGCCGACGGTCAATGGCGAGATGCAGACAGACGGCCGTAATTTCAGGTCGAAGGATATATCCTTTTCCTCCACACCCAATAATGTCAGGTTTTCTGTTGATATTTCCGGCGCCTACCCGGAGGAGGCTACGGTCGATTTCTGGAAACGGTCCATAAACTTCCGGCGCGGAAAACAAATCGAAGTCACGGAGGATTACCGCCTGGAATCAGTAAAAGGAGATCTTTTTTTAAGCTTCATGACTCCCTGCCTGGTTAATGCCGGCACAGGCAGGATTGAATTAACAGAAAGGTCCAAATCGGATCCATTCAGCCTGGTCATCGATTACGATGTAAATCAATTTTCTGTGGAAACAGAAATGATCAAAATTGAAGACCAACGATTAAAACCTGTATGGGGAGATGAAGTGAACAGAATCAGGATGATGATGAAATCGCCAAAAACAGCGGGAAAAATCAGGTACACCATTAAACCCATATAACAATCCGGGACCACCTGTTTCAAAACACAAAATGGAGGATCTTTAAAGTGCATTTTATTTCGTTGCCATGGATTCCACGCCATCCCAGGCATCATCCACGCCATCGACCATAAGCCTGGCACAGATCCTGAGATATTTATTTGCCCCGAGATCATCCGGGTTCTTCCTGGAAACCTCCTTGAACAGCGAAGCCGCTTCAACAAATTCCTGATTAAAATAATGGTCAAGACCCTTTTCAAAAATACCCCTCAATTCAATCTTCAACCTGTTTGTTTCTGACTCTACACCATCCAGCAACTCATATATTTTTAACGGGTTGGACTTTCCTTTCACCCTGACCAACCCGAGAAACCGGTAGTTCATTTCCTTCCTGTCCCTGATATTCGACAGGGTGTCTTCGCTGATAATTGAAGAAGCACCATAATATTTTGTCAATCCTTCCATTCGTGATGCCGTATTCACGGCATCTGAAACCACATTGGCATCCATTCTCTCGTCATCCCCCAATATTCCAAGGATCAATTTTCCTGTGTGCATACCGGTTCCCACCTGGACTGTCCGTGGAATTTTCTGCACCCCGGCCAGATTAAATTGTGCCAATGCCTGCTGAATTTCAACTGAAGCTGCCACGGCATTTGAAGCATCGTCCGGGAAAAGTGCCATCAGGCCATCTCCCAGATAATGCATTATAAAACCGTGATTTTTTCTGATGACCGGGCCGATCTTACTCAAAAATGAATTCAAAAACATAAAATTCTCACTTGGTGACATTTTTTCAGCCAGCATAGTATAATCCCGGATATCGGTGAAAAGTATGGTGACTTCCTTTTCAATCTGGTCGCCCAGATGTACATCCATGATACTATCCCTGCCCAGTGATCTGATAAATTCATAGGGGATGAACCTCGAATAAGAATCGTTGATTTTCAGAAGTTTTAAATGTGTCCTGATCCTGGCCAGTAATTCCTGTTTGGAAAAAGGTTTGGTAATGTAATCATTGCCTCCATAGGATAATCCCTCGACAAGATCCTTGATCTGATCCTTTGCCGTAATAAATATGACGGGCAGTTCATTCAGCGTATGTTCCTTCCTGATCTTAAGACATACTTCATATCCTGACGTGCCAGGCATCATGACATCAAGGAGTATCAGATCGAATGATTCCTTCCCAATCAGTTCAAGCGCCTCCTGTCCTCCGGAAGCCAGTATAAGTTGATAGTTCTCTTCCCGCAGATGATTGATCAGCACCTGCCGGTTTACCGGTTCATCGTCTACGATCAGTATCTTTAATTCCCCCTTCCCATTAACATCAGATTTAATTCCAATCTCTTCAGACTGAGGTTGTTTGAGCAAATCGGATATAATGATTTCAGGTTTTACATCACTGACCGGAAGCGTAAAAATAAACGCAGATCCTTTGTTTAATGACGATTCAACCCATATACTGCCTCCATGCAACTCAACCAGATTTTTAGTGATGGTAAGACCTAATCCAGTTCCGATAAATTCCCTGTTCACATTAAGATCTAACTGTTCATAGGATTCAAAAATTTGCTCTTTTTTATCCTCAGGGATTCCCATGCCTGTGTCCTTCACCGAAATTACTGCCATATTTTCCTTTTTCTCCGTAGTTATGGTTATTGAACCCTTCTCCGTAAACTTTATGGCATTCCCAACCAGGTTATAAAGGATCTGCTGTAAACGGTTTTCATCAGCCATAACCAATGGGAAACCCTGGGGTATATCATTGATCAATTGTACCTTTTCAGATGAAACCATGGGTTTACTCATGGTAAATACAATTTCGGCCAGCGAATTTAGGTCAACCTTTTTTGTTTTAAGTTCCAGGTCCTTTGTTTTGAGCCTGGAATAATCTAAAATACTGTTTACCATGTTGGCCAGTCGTTTGCCGGATGATACGACCATCGCGAGGTTTTTCAATACGAGCTTCTTATCCATTTTATCGATCTGATCCTGCAGGGATTCTGATATGCCAATGATCCCATGAAGCGGGGTTCTCAATTCATGGGAGGTGTGTGCGAGAAATTCATCCTTGAGTTTATCTACCCTGCGCAGTTTATTGGATATCTCCCGCTCTCTTTCCAGCTCCTTTTCCTGCATAAGGATCTTCGCCTGCTGCTTTATGAACAATCTTTTCCTTTGAATACGATCGACAGCAAAAATCAACCCGATACCAGCAAGACCATACAGACCATAAGCCCACCAGGTTCGGTACCAGGGCGGAAGAATTGAAAATGAAAAGGAAGATTCTTCTGTTTCGATGTTATAGCGATTTTTCGATTTTATTTTAAACTCATAAGTTTTTGGCGGTAATCCCGTATATTCCTTGATGGATTCATTGACCCAATCAGACCATTGTCTGTCATATCCCTCCAGTTTATAAGAATACTGTAAATTTTCACCTACATTATAGGAAGTAGACGAAAACGAGAATCGTAAACTGTTATGGCTGTAATCCAGTCCGGGAAGATGCATTGATTTTCCCGATGGTTTTTCCAGTATATTACAATTATAGAATACCACGGAATCGCCGTTCAGCTCAACCTGGTTGATCAAAGTACTGTATTTTTTATCGTAGGGAGGTTTTACCCCGGTATCGTATCGGTATAATCCGTCTGTGGTGCAAAACCAAACAACGCCGTTTGAATCAGGGACAATTCGCCAGGTGTCCGTATTTTTTAGCCTGGTCAGACCAAGTGTATCCCAGTGATAAACCTCATTTTCATCCTGAATCAATGGGCCAGAAGCCCGGGAAGAAGTCAGCCAGAGCTGTCCTTTTTCATCTTTAGCCAATGCATAGGCATCTCTTCCCCGGTCAGTAAATATTTTCCCATAGGCCGTATCGGGTACAAAAAAATCATTGATTTCATCATACCGGAATAATCCACGGGGACTCCCCAGCAACAATTTCTGATTTACAATGTAGGATTCAATAATCCAGAAGTCTTTCGATAATCCGTTTGACTCGTCAAATGTTTTTAGCCGTGTCACCCTGTTCCGGTCTTCATCAAATACCATACGGGAAAGGCTGTCATCGGAAACCCACAATACCGAATCATTTTCCTGTGCAATGGTTCTGATCTGATGATTCACCTGAATCCCTGATTCATGCCATTTCCATGATTTACCGGATAATAGGAACCATCCGAAACCTTTTTCAAGGCCAACCCATACAAGGCCGGAACGGTGACTGGCTGCAACCGTGCGTGCCTTTACCCCGGAAATTCTGGTGGCAGCTGTGTTGCTGATCAAATAAATGCCGTCACTCGATGCGACCCAGATCTGGTTATCGATCGACTTAATATCCCAGACTTCCCCCACATTTTCTATGCGTTTAAAATTTTCATACTCTTCGGGGCGGATATAAAAAAGTCCATTGGTCGTGCCTGCATAGAGGATATCTGTGGTATTCAGCGTGGTCAAAACAATACCTTCAAGATCATTGGTCACATCGTAATAGGTTAATGCCGATGGATACTCAATTCTGCTGATCCCGTTATCAAGACATAACCACCAACCATCCTGCATATCAAAAAAAAGATTATAGCAGGTATTGCTCTGAAGACCTTTCCGGATATTGATCTGTTTGATCAATGATCCCTGACGGTCAAGAAAAATAATTCCTGCTCCCTTGGTAGCCAATGCATAATCATAATTGCCGGATTCCTTTACCTCCTCGATCTCAACATCACGAAGTATATCTTCGATCTGAGTATGAAATTTTTTGAGCCTGTTACCTGACAGCTGGTAGATCCCTGATTTTTGACTGAATAAAATATAACCTTCCGGGCTGAAATCAAAGGCTTTAATGATACTGAATGCTTCCTGATTATTAAACTTAAACAATGTATCAATCCGGTCGTCTTTCAGAAGCAGAATGTCAAATTGATCATTCTGAAAAAGGATCCCGTCCCGCACATGACTCAGTGAATTATGATTTGATTTTACCTCCCAATTCTTAACAGAATCATTTTCATATTTAATCAGTAAATCATTAGTTTTATAAAAAACAGCTGCGCCATTCGTTGCCATTGAACGTACCGTGCCGATTTCCCTGTTTTCTTCCGGGAATAAATGCATCATCGAAGCATAAATTGGGTACCCCCGTGCGTCATGGGTAAAATATCCTATGGTATTATCGCCACCTGAATACAGGACCTTGTTGGTGGTCTGGACAAAATTCCGGATTCCCTTGTTTTCAGTTCCTTCGACGGAGGCCCAGTGAACACCATTGAACAGGAGAACAGTTGATGAATTGGCTACCCAGATTCGGCCGAGGGTATCCTGCGCAATATCCCAGTTCTGAG
>JAGTVG010000271.1 GCA_018224645.1 Cyclobacteriaceae bacterium | reverse complement strand
TTGAGGCCGCAATGAATATCAGGCCCCCCCCCGTCACGACCGGCCCGCCGTAATTTTCAGTTCCTGTGGGAGGGATCCCCTTTTCCGTCAGATAATCGAGTTCTCCCAGGGGGACCTTCCATAAATATTCCGCGGTATTCAGATCGAGGGCTATCAATTGCCCCCAGGGTGGTTTGATCACAGGATTTCCCTGTTTATCCACCCACCGGTTATATCCCGTATGGGTATAGGGCACCTCCTGCAGTTCCCTGGATATATTTTCCCTGGATACCTCCCTGCCGGATGCTTCAGGATTCAGGACATATGTGACCACCTCATCTTTTTCCTCCTCGGTCAAAAAATCAAAGGCAGGCATCACACCCCGCCCCTTTGAAATATAGACCTTCAGGTCCTGGCGTGTATATTTTTTCCTTCTTTCCTGGATGTTGGGATACTGAATTCCGTCTCCCTGCATGTCCGGTTTATGGCAGATGGCACAATGCTGCATATAGAGCAATTTACCGGCTGAGGCCAGCAGCTGATCACCTTCCGGTACGAGATCGACCATGGTATGGATCCAGGGCATTTCATTGGAATTGATGTACATGATATTGGTCTCTTCATCGACAGCAGCGCCACCCCATTCACCGCCACCGTCGAATCCCGGAAAGATCAGGGTGCCCTCCAAGCTGGGAGGAATGAAATATTGCCCATGTTTGATCTGAGAAAAAGTTTCCAAAGCTTCGTCCCTGACTTCAGGATCGAAACCGGAAAAATCATCCTCAGTGATGAACTGCCTTGCAAAGGGAGCAGGTTTTAAAGGTATGGGTTGGGTAGGCCAGGATTGTTCACCCCTGAGATCTGTCCCCGGTACCGGGATCTCTTCAATCGGGTACAGCGGTTCTCCTGTGATCCTGTTAAACAGAAAAACAAACCCGGATTTTGAGATCTGTGCGAGAGCCAGAACCTTTTTGCCTCGGTAATCCAGCGTAACCAGGTTGGGCGGTGCAGGAAGATCCCTGTCCCAGAGATCATGATGGACGGTCTGGTAATGCCAGATGCGCTCGCCCGTATCGGCATTCAAGGCAAGGATACAGTTTGCAAACAGGTTTCTGCCATGCCGGTTGCCGCCGTAAAAATCAAACGATGCCGAGCCGGTAGGAATATATACGATTCCATGCTCCTCATCCAGGCTCATGCCCGACCAGTTGTTGGCCCCGCCGATCCTGTTGTATGCATCCTCAGGAAAAGTCCAGTATCCATACTCACCTGGTTTCGGGATGGTATGAAATACCCATTCCCGGGCTCCCGTTTTTACATTGTAGGCCCGGATATATCCCGGGGCGGCGATTTTATCCTCTGAAACCCGGCATCCGACAATGATCTTATCCTTATACACCACACCCGGGCTGGTACCGTTCACATAATGTTTTTCGGCATCGTCTCCCAGCCCGGTCTTGATGTTTACCCGGCCCTGTTCTCCGAATGAGCGGACGGGTTCTCCTGTCTCAGCATCCAGGGCGTACAGGAAATGCCCTGCCATATAAAAGATCCGTCTATCATCCCCTTCCTCCCAATAGGACAGGCCCCGGTTCACACCCATGCTGAAATTAAAACTGCCGGATGTTTCAGGAATATATTTCCAGCGTTCCTCACCGGTGTCCGCATCCAATGCAAAACAGGTGAGCTTTGGAGAAGTTCCATAAAGGAGACCTCCGATGATGAGTGGGTTGCACTGGATCTGCGTACGGTCCTCTTCATTGATATCGCCGGTATGGTATACCCATGCAACCTCCAGATCTTTAACATTTTCCCGGTTAATCATATCCAGAGAGGAATATTGATTCCTTGACAGACTTCCCTGGTAATGCCACCATTCCTTTTCTGCATGAGATCCCCCGTTTGTCTTTCTCCGGGATATACCATGATCCGTATCCGGTGTGCTATCCATCTGCGTGCATCCAAAAAATAATGTGATTGAAAAAACCAGCAGTAAAAATTTACGATTCATCTGACAATTTTATTTCCATGTTTATCCGTTCGTGTGCCTGGATGTTCCTCGACGAATCCTGTCCAGTATTTTTCAACCGTGTCCTTCATCTCACGATGCAGGAGAAGAATACCGACCAGGTTCGGGATTGTCATTAAAGCTATGGCTATTCCTGAAAAAGTCCAAACAATGGTGGTATCGGTAAAGGAGGCAATAAAAAATCCGATCACATAAATAACGTGATAACTCAATACATATTTCGACCCAAACAGGAACGTGACCGCTCTGTCGCCATAATAAGACCACGATATGGCAGTAGAAAAAGCAAACAACAGAATGCCGATTGACACAATATACCTCCCGTAATTTCCCAGGAAGCTGCTTGTAAAAGCTTCCGTGGTCAGCGGCGCACTGTGAATAAGTGACTTGCCTTCAAACCTCAGGGATCCCAGCTCATCATTTATCAGGCCATTGTTTACCCTGACTGTACCGGTGTAGCGCCCGTTATTCTGATAAACCCTGACATCCTCGGTAAATGAACGGGCATGGACCAGGGTGACTGGTGAATTGATCCTGCCGTTTTTTACCTCCAGGTTCCCGCTGAACAGGGGTAACGGGCGTTTATTGGTAATATGCAGAAAAACAGCATTCTTATCCTGTTCATCCGATTCCTGGTATTCCTTATCGAATACCATCATATCCGAAACCTGGAAAGTGTTTTGATACTTCTGGGACCAGGCACCACTTGAGAGGATCACCAGACCGGTAAGACTGCAGATGATGATGGTATCGATGAAAGGTTCAAGGATGGCCACCATTCCTTCGGAAACCGGTTCATGGGCCCGTGCGCTTGCATGGGCTATGGGCGCTGAACCCTGCCCGGCCTCATTTGAAAAAAGGCCGCGGTTAACACCACGGTTGAAAGCATAGGCGAAATTAGCCCCGAGGAAACCTCCTGCGGCGGCCGTACCTGTAAACAGATCTTCAAAGATGGAAAAAAAGGAAGGAATGATATTTTCATAATTATAAACAATGACCATCAGGGAACCCAGGAAATAGATCAGGGCCATGGCGGGCACAAGCCGGGAGGTGACTTTCGCAATGCGCCTGATCCCCCCGATGATGACAAGGCCGAGCAGGATCGACAATACCAGGCCTGTTATCCAGTAGTCAATTTTGAATGTTGTATAGATTGACCCGGCAATGCTGTTGATCTGTGGCAGACTTCCGGTTCCGAAGGAGGACAATATCGTACAGAAGGCAAAAATAACGGCCATCACTTTAGCTGATTTCCCGAGTTTAATTCGATGGAGCAATCTATATTCGGTCAGACGTCTACTCATATAATACATGGGGCCGCCGGCCATGGTGCCATCCGCCGTTTTTACCCTGTATTTATGGGAAAGGGTCACTTCCACAAATTTTGTGGTCATCCCAAACATTGCGGTTACAAGCATCCAGAAAAGTGCTGCCGGCCCTCCAAGAAATATGGCATAGGCAACACCGGCAATATTCCCGGTTCCGACAGTGCCGGATAAAGCTGTGGCCAGCGCCTGGAAATGGGAAGTATCCCCTTCATCCCCTTTCCTGTCATAGACCCCCCTTACGATCTTTAAAGCATGGCGGAAAAAACGGATCTGCGGAAATTTCAGGTAAATAGTAAAAAAAAGTCCGGTCCCCAGCAATAAAAAAGCAAACCACTGGGAACCACCGATCTGATTATCCAGCAGGGAAAGAAACTCATTCAGCCGATGTATCATGCGTTTGTTTTGAAAGAAATGGCGAAAACATTCGGCAAAACTAAAAAAATAACTTATTAACCAGAAAAATTCATAAATTTTTCGCCTGACTGTGCTTTTCCCCGATTTTATCGGGACGCCACGGCAGGCTTACTGTTTTAAAATAATTGACGGACCGGGGTGAAGCAATAGCCTATTTTCAACCGGGCGCAAATATTTAAGGAAATAACATCGAAAACAAGGTTGAATCATTACATTTGCCATGCATCAACTTTTTTCTTCCGATGAGCAACAAACAGATTACCCTGCATAAAAAACACCTGGATCTGGGAGCTAAAATGGTGCCATTTGCAGGATATGAAATGCCCCTCCGTTACAGTTCTGACATCGGCGAACATCTTGCTGTGAGGCAGGCTGTCGGCATTTTTGATGTATCCCATATGGGAGAATTTATCATTGAGGGAAAGGGTGCCCTCGAACTCATCCAATATGTAAGCAGCAATGATGCATCCGGACTTGCTGTGGGACAAGCCCAGTATGCATGCCTTCCCAATGAAAACGAAGGGATCGTAGATGACCTGATCATTTACAGGCTGAAGCCGGATCAGTATATGCTTGTGGTAAATGCTTCGAACATCAGGAAGGACTGGGAATGGATCAACCGGCATAATTCATTTGGTGCAAAAATGGCTGATATTTCGGATAAGATTACCCTCCTGGCCATTCAGGGACCCAGAGCGACGGAACTTATGCAGGAGATCACCAGCATTGACCTTGAATCCATGAAATTCTATACTTTCGGCAGGGGGAAGGTCGGAGACATTACTGACGGCGCCATCTTTTCAGCCACCGGGTATACGGGCGCAGGAGGGATTGAACTTTTCCTTTATAATGAATATGCGGATGCCGTCTGGGACCTGATCTTTGAAAAAGGAAAACATTACGGGATAAAACCAATCGGTCTCGGCGCCAGGGATACACTCCGGCTTGAAATGGGATACTGCCTCTATGGAAATGATATTGACGATACCACCTCCCCCATCGAAGCCGGCTTGGGTTGGATCACTAAATTCACGAAAGAATTTATCAATGGTGAAAACCTCAAAAAACAGAAGGAGGAAGGAACTGAAAGAAAACTGGCCGGATTCGTGATGGAGGAAAGGGGAATCCCGCGGGCCGGATATGATATATTGAATGAAAATCAGGAAATTATCGGACGGGTGACTTCCGGATCCATGTCGCCCTCCATGGGCATTGGAATTGGAATGGGATATGTTAAGTCTGCTTTCAAATCTCCCGGAACTACGATCTACATATCCGTCAGAAACCGGATGTTAAGGGCCAAAATCGTGAAATTTCCCATATATAAAGGCTAATATTTTTCAATATGAATGAAATCCGGGTATTTCTGACGCCTGAAATGGCCAATCCTAGGATCCTGAAGGATTCCACCTGCGTGGTAGTCGATATTCTCAGGGCAACATCCTCCTGGGTGACGGCCATCGGGAATGGGGCAAAACTGGTCAGGCCGGTTACAACCCTGAAGGAATGTAAATCACTCAAGAGTAAAGGATTTCTCACGGCAGCCGAAAGAGGCGGCCAGAAAATTGAAGGATTTGACCTGGGAAATTCCCCCCTGGAATACACACCCGCGATTGTTACGGGAAAAAAAATTGCCGTGACGACCACCAATGGCAGCCGGTCGATCAAATATGCTTCTGCAGCCAAAGAAATATATATAGGCGCTTACCTGAATCTGAAGGCTCTAAACCAGGTATTGCAAAACAAAGGTACGGTGGTGGTGATCTGTTCAGGATGGGAAGGCCAGCCTGGCATAGAGGATGTGATTTTTGCCGGTGAAATTGTAAGTTTGTTGTCAAATACCCATGTGTATACGGATGATGCCGCCCTGATTGCCTTTGAATTGTTTAAAAAGGCAAAACAGAACATGTATTTTTTCCTGTCGCAGGCAATGCATGTCAAAAGGCTGCTGAAACTGGGGCTTAAAAAAGATATTGATTATTGCCTGAAAAAAGATGTATATGACATCGTGCCCAGGTTAATTAAAGATGATATCGTTTCCAGGTAACAGGGTTTTCCCTCATTACCATTATAATTGAAGGATGATGAAATCCCGGAAGAAATATTCTGTCATTGGCATTGGTGAGATACTTTGGGATCTTTTACCGGAGGGTAAAAAGTTAGGCGGCGCTCCTGCAAATTTTGCCTTCCATGCGAAGCAGATGGGAATGAATGCCGGAATTATCAGTGCCGTTGGGGATGATATGCTCGGCAATGAAATTATCCGTATCATCCGTGATAAAAAACTGGTGGACCTGATCCAGACAAATCAAAATCCAACCGGAATGGTCAGCGTAACCCTGGATGATGAAGGCATCCCGGAATATATCATCCACGAGGATGTGGCCTGGGATTATACGGAAACGACCAGGGATGCACTGAATTTTGCTGAAAAGGCGGATGCCATCTGTTTCGGCTCACTGGGTCAGCGGTCTGAAAAATCAAGGAATACAATCCGGGAAATATTGAAGACTGCTCCTTCGGATGCCATCAAAGTTTTTGATATCAACATCAGGCAGCATTTTTATGGTCCTGACCTGATCCAGAACTCCTTAAGCCTGGCCAATATCCTGAAGATCAACGAGGAAGAACTGATCCTTTTCTCGGAAATGATGGACCTCAATGGAAATGAAATTGATCTGACAGGACAGATTTTGGATGCCTATCAGTTAGATTACCTTGCGCTGACAAAGGGAAGCCAGGGAAGCTGGTTGTTCAGCCAGCAGAATTCATCCTATATTGAAACCCCCCGGGTAAAAGTTGCGGATACGGTGGGTGCAGGGGATTCATTTACGGCGGCCATGGTTGCCGGACTTTTGTATGGTCTGCCTATTGAAGAGGTTCACCAGCTTGCGGTGGATGTGTCGGCTTATGTCTGCACAAGGGAAGGGGCCACACCGGCTTTACCAGCTGATCTTCTGGCAAGACTGAATATCTGATTCATCCTCCATAACGATCAGAAGGATTTTTTTCCCAGCTGTGAAAAACGTACCCGGTAACTTTCATGCAATTCAGGATTCATTGATGCTTCCTTCGACAACTTTCCGGCTTCCTCTTTTCTGCCTGTTGTTGAATAAAGCTCATACAACAGCAGGTATGCATCCCCAAAAGAACTGAATGATCCGGTCATTTTTTTTAATACGGTTTCGGCCCTGGCAAAATCTTTCTGCTGATAAAGAAAATAGCCCAGTGTATAAGGATATTTTGGATTTAAAGGATCGTTCTTTGCCGCCAACTCTGCAAAACGGATGGCTTCATCCATATTCTTCGAAGAATGGATCACACTGAGATTATATGCTGCCACCGCTGACCCCGGATTGATCCGCAGCACCTTGTTAAATGCTGTTTCGGCATCTTCCATTCTTCCCATTTCCCCAAGCAGCAATGCATAATTCAGATTCGCTCCTTCATTCTCCGGCTCAAAAGCGAGTGCCTTTTTAAACTGAAGCTCGGCCTGTCCGGGATCCCCTTTCAGTGTATATACAAACCCACAATTTACATAGGCTCCAACATTTTCAGGGAATAACTTTGTGGAATACTGATAATGCCTGATGGCATTGTCATAATCCTGACGGTTAAAATAAAAATTCCCGAGGGTGGCATGTGAAGACCAGTCATCAGGTCTTGCCGTGATGGACTGGATATATTCGTTCATGGCTGAAAAATATCCGGCATCTTCTATTTCTCCCATTAACCCTTCCGGCATGGAGGAGAGGGATTGTGCTGCAGCAACCCTTACCAGCCGGTATTCATCCCTGCAAAGGCTGATCAGCAATCTGACGGATTCACCGGAATGCCAGTCGCTCAGGCTGGTAGCCGCAGCCGACCTCACCAGGGGCGAAGCGTGTTGAGCGGCCTTGATCATGGAAGGCCATTTTTTCTCCTGGGTATTTGATCTGAGCAAACGGATCATGGAGGTTGAATACACTTCATCAAATTCGCGGTTGTCAAGTATTGTCAGCATCTGATCGAGATGTTCCCAGTTCCCTTCCCTGGCTTCATTGATCAGGTGCGCATGGGTGAGGATCTTATCCTGATGACCGGCCTTCCCCCATTTAACCAGGAATGATTGTGCCCATTCATCTGTTTTATCATCATGGCATAAAATACAGGCATTCGGCGATCCGAATTCCATGGAAGCAAGCGGAGATGGCGGCCGCATGGAATGATCACTCCGGTGCATCCTTGCAAATTCCGTTTTGGGCATATGACAGGATACACAGGTTACCCCCCCGCTGTCAACCGGATGGAAACTATGGGATTCTACCTGGTTTACCACATCTTCGTGACATGATATACAGGCATCATAAGGATCATTTTCGGCAAAACGGTACCGTCCGCTCGAGGTATGGCAATGGATACAATCCAAGCCCCCGTCCGTCACACAACGGCTCTGCAGCCAGGTGGTATAGGTATAATTTTCCCCAAGGTCGCGTCCGTCAGGATAAAAATCAGGATTTTCAAGGGTGGTCAGATCGTAATGATCAAAAAATCTTTCACCCGGCGTATATGAGGCGGTTATGGGTCTCATTTTGGCATGACAGGTGCCACAGGATGAATTATGCTGTTCGGGATCGAATATTTTTGTCCTGATGATTTTCAGGTCCTGGGGGATCTCCCCCTCGCCGGCTTCCAAACAAACCCGGATATGCTCCGCACTGGGACCGTGACAGGTTTCACAATTGATCCCATTTTCCTTCCACGTGGTGTGATAGGAATTGGAGGTAAGGTTATAGTTATTCTGCAACTGGCTCACATGACAGCCATAACAAGATGTATTGAAGGT
>JAGTVG010000270.1 GCA_018224645.1 Cyclobacteriaceae bacterium | reverse complement strand
TCTTACGTCTATTTTGAAAATGCTGGTTTATTTTTCTTATACCATATTAATAGGCTGCCAGGGTGAAAATCCCGGGAATCATTCTGAATTTATGGATCCGCGAACAATCATCAACCAGGGAGGCCTGTCGCACGGGTTGGGATATGGTCCACTCGATTCCGGACTGCTGCAGGACAGCCTAAATGCAGCTATTCTGATTGAAATGAGAAAAGGAATTAAGTTACAAGAATTGCAGAAACAATTCCCTGAAATAACCGGCCTTTCACAGCGGATCGATTCCCTGAAGAATGCCGGAATCATTGTATTCTGTGGACAGAAGTTCTTTCCTGTTTTTCCTTTAATCATCGGGGAAGAACGGGAAAGCTACTTTAATATTCTGTCCGGTGATGTCGACAGGATCTATGATGAACTTTTGCCAGATATTAAACAACTTGCCGGAATGGCCAAGGAGAAAGGATGGGAGGCATGGACCTATCATATTGTATGGTCCCTCGTCTTCGATTCCCAGTTTGTCTGGTATAAAATGGTTGACAGGGAAATGGTTCCGCCACTGACGGAATTAATGACCTGGGTGATCTATCCACCGCACCCATACAAGACCGGAACGAACTATTATCCCAATGAAGAGTTTCGGGATTTCTGGATCGTCGTCTCCTGGAGCCCTTATGACAACGGAATGCCCGGAGAGATAGGATCGGAATGGAATATTGTTTATAATGCTGCCCTTCAACCGGATGAATTGACCGGCCCGGATAAAGCCTGGCTTAAAGAAATGGGTCTGATGAACCAGGATCAGGAGATCTTATTTCCTGCGATTCATGAGGATGATCAATTTTTTAACCATCTTCAGGAAATGGCTGGTTCTTACCTGGATAAATTGCGGAACGTCTCCATTGAACCCTATCAGGAAATCACCACGCAAAATTCAAAATATACCTGGTGCATCATATATCACGATATAAGCTGGGAGATCATGAAACGGCTGGAAGAGGATTATGTTGTCAACAGGCCCGGGGCATTGTCCGAAAGGGATTCAGGGACGGCAACGGGTATCAATTCTGTTATACCGGTATACCAGCCGTTTATTGACCAGATCTTTGAGGCGCTGGATCAGTAGTTCTATTGATTACAGGATTTCACAAATGGAGCGCCTGGCTGTCTTCTACTTTAAAATTTCTTCGCGTTCTCCTGGAGCTTTGCGCGAAACCTATAGAACGGTGAAGAAGTATTGCGTGAGCCCCACATGACCCCCGTCTGATGACCCGGCGTGATGTTACTCCAGCGTGACGATCCTGGGGTCGGCCATGAATTCGGGGCCGTTCAGGTTGCCAATGATGTTGTAATGCCCGGCATCGCTCCAGAAAACGAAGCCCGCCAGTTCAGGGTATTCGTTCTCTAGCACTTCCAGCACATCCATACAATCCCTCGGGGGTGCATCCCGGTCGTTGATACCCAGTTCGGCCCACCAGATCACCTTACCCTGTTTTTTCTTTTCCACAGCCCACTCGTACTCAGGATAGTTCAGGTCGGGGCCATATCCCGATTTACCGATGATATCGACATATTCGTCGCCGGGATAAAAGGCTTCCATGGCCCCATCCGATTCGCGGGTATGATAGGCCCAGATGATGTTGTCGAGACCCTTTTCATCGGTAAAATAATCATGCACCAACTGGTAAAGCCGGATCGCGTTTTCCCGGCCGTCTTTCGGATGCCATTTTGAGTTGCTGTCGTCAAGTTCCACGAAAGGAGTATAGATCACCGGGATTCCCTGGTCCTCAAGCCACTGGAGGTTGGCAGCCATGCGGTCCATCTGGCTGTAGAAGTTACTTTTGATGGAGTTGCTTCCCGTTTCAAAAATCTGGTCCACATCACAGGAATCCCTGAAGGCACCGCCGGCCGGGTTTGCATAAAAGCTGTATACGCCTGCGATCAATCCTTGCTCCCATATTTTTTTGACGCCCTGGTTCCAGGCTTCATCGGGAAAAGTATTGTCGGTAAAATCATAAGTGATCACGCCAAGGCGGGGCATCAGGCCGGCATGGTCGTGGATCTTATAAAGCCAGTTTGAGGGGTCGTCCATATCCGGATTTTCATTGTGTACCCAGGTGGCGACCTGCCCGAAAAGGTATTTTCCATTGCCCATGCCTTTCAGGTAGTTCAGAACTTCTTCCTTCGGCTCGGGTTCGGGTTTGCAGGATACGAATAAAACGATCAATCCAAGAACTAATCCGTTCAGGTACCCGATCATTTTTGAATTAATAGTTACGTGTGGTCTCATAGGGTAAAAAATTTATTATTAAAAATCCGGTTTAGATTTTCCGGTCCGGAAATTAATAAATTTATGGATAATAAAAGTGATTACACAACGAAGAAGAGATGACATCGTTTCAAGGGATGTCATCTTTGTGTTCCAAGTTTTGTCAGAGATTTCTGGCCCGTTGAATAAGTGTCCTGAACTCCTCCCTGTATCCGTGCGGGTCGAAACCAAGTGTTCCGGATGTCCATTCGAGCAGCTTACCATAACTCAATGACCCCTTGTACTGAGAATCGCGGAGCAGCATGCCAAATCCGGCGACACTGGCTGTGAAGACCATTGAATTCGAGGCGGAAAGAAAGGCTTTCCCTTCATCATAGATATCGAGGCTTAGGGGGTTACTCGTATTCTCTTCCGGATTTTTATACCTGAATTTTATCGTGAAAGCAGGCAAATACCGTGCATCCGGCTGTGATCGCGGGATGATTTCATACAGCGCCGTGATGGTCTGACCGGCGCCGATCTCACCGGCATCCTCTGAATCGTCCTCAAAATCATCCTCCTCAAGCAGACGGTTCTCATATCCGATCAGACGATAGGAATCAACAAGGTCGGGGTTAAATTCAACTTGGACCTTTACATCCTTAGCCACCGTAAAAAATTTATTGTATTCATGAATAAAAACCTTGTTGGCCTGTTCAATCTGATCGATGTATTCATAATTGCCATTTCCCTTGTTGGCGATCTGTTCAAGGGCCCCGTCATTGAGATTTCCCCTGCCTACTCCCAGGATCGTCAGGAAAATGCCCGTATCCCTGTGTGTTTCGATCAGTTCGACAAGTTCTTCCTGGTCCGATACGCCCACGTTAAAATCCCCGTCTGTGCCGAGTATCACCCGGTTGTGGCCTTCTTCGATATAATGCTGCCGGGCAATTTCATAAGCTTTTACGATCCCGGCAGCCCCGGCTGTACTGCCACCGGATCCCAGTGAGGTAATGGCCGATTTGATTTTCCCCTTTTCACTGCCTGAAGTTGATTCCAGTACCACACCTGCCGAACCGGCATAGGTTACGATCGCGATCTGATCATTGGCGCTGAACTCATCTACCAGGTTCATGAATCCTTCCTTAAGCAGGTCCAGTTTATCGGGTGAACTCATCGACCCGGAAACATCGATCAACAGGACAAAATTCGCCGGGGGGAGTTGAGCGGAGGGGATATCTTTCCCACTGATCCCGATCCGGATCAGTTTATGGCCTTCTGCCCAGGGACATGCCGCAATCTCCCCGTTCAGGGAAACCGGATGACCGGTATTGTTGACGGGATAATCCAGGGGAAAATAATTGATGAGCTCCTCGGTACGGACGGCATCAGCAGGAGGTTTGTAATTTTCCCTGATGAACCGCCTTGTATTCGAATAGGAAGCACCGTCGGCATCGATGCTGAAAGTGGAGACCGGCTGTTCGGCAACCTTCATAAAAGGATTTTCAACGATCTCATTGTAGCGGTCGCCCGTAACGGCCATTTCAGGAGGAATGCCAGTCATGGTTGAGACGTAGTTGTACTGATCGAAAGCAGGGATTGAATCTTCCAGCCCCGAACATGAAGCCAGAATCAGCAGAAAAGGAACGGTCGGAAGGGCAAGTGATTTCATGGGTGTAATTTTCTTAAATGACACCCATGAAGATTAAATCGTTGGACCGAATCCGGTTGTTTACCAGATCAGTTCAGGAAATGTGGAAG
>JAGTVG010000269.1 GCA_018224645.1 Cyclobacteriaceae bacterium | reverse complement strand
CCCATATCCGTATTGAGGCATATGGCACGGTGGATGAATTAAATGCCCATCTTGGATTATTGAAGGATTATGAAATCGCGCCACATCTCAGGGATAACTTATTCAGGGTACAACACGAATTATTTGATATGGGCGCCTATCTAGCCTGTGAAACCGATCCCGGGAAATTCAAATTGAACATGATAGAGGAACGCCATATCCGGAAACTTGAAGATGAAATCGATCAGATGGAAGAGGAACTTTCACCATTAAAAAATTTTATTCTGCCTGGCGGTCATCTGGTCGTATCCCAGTGTCATATTGCCAGGTGTGTCTGCCGGCGGGCCGAAAGAAATGTGATCACTTTAAATGAACATGAGGAAATATCCGGCACAGTGATCAGGTACCTGAACCGGCTGTCCGATTATTTATTCGTTTTAGCCAGGAAACTGACAAAAGACGCCGGTATCCGGGAAGTCATCTGGGCGACGAGAGAATAATATATTGTATTTCGAAGGAATTAAGGCTATATTTGATAATGTTTAAAATTCTAAAGTAATGGTAGAAGCTTTGAATATCACATTAAAAAAAGTTTCCAAATCTAATCTGCAAAACATTGATTTTTCAAATATAATCTTTGGGAAAGTTTATTCTGACCATATGTTTGTGGCAGATTACAGGGATGGGGAATGGACCGATTTTTCCATACTGCCATATGGGAACATGAATATTGCACCCGGTACATGCGGCTTACATTACGGGCAATCCATATTCGAAGGGTTAAAAGCTTATAAGAATAATGACGGGGAGGTCCTCGTTTTTCGTCCCGATGATAATTATAACCGGATGAATATTTCGGCTAAAAGGATTTGCATGCCTGAAATTCCTGAGGAAGTTTTTATGGGAGGGTTAACCGAACTGCTGAAAATTGACCGGGACTGGGTGCCAGGGATTCCTGGAACTTCATTGTATCTCAGACCTTTCATGTTTGCGACCGATGAATATATTGGTTTAAAGCCATCGATGACTTACCGCTTCATAATATTTACCTGTCCGGTAGGGCCATATTATTCCGAACCTTTGAAAGTAAAGATCGAGGAACATTACGTGCGGGCTTTCCCGGGAGGAACAGGGTATGCAAAAGTGGCGGGTAACTATGCGGGGTCATTATATCCAGCTAAACTGGCCCAGGAAGAAGGTTACCATCAGCTGATCTGGACCGATGGGGTCGAACATAAATATATAGAAGAATCGGGAACGATGAACCTCATGTTCATGATCAACAATGTCCTGATAACCCCATCCCTGGAGGATGACACCATCCTGCATGGGATCACACGGGACAGCGTACTTACCATTGCCAGGGACTGGGGCATAAAGGTCGAGGAACGGAGGGTTTCGATTGACGAGATTGCAGATGCGATCCGGGAAAAAACACTGCAGGAAGCTTTCGGTGCCGGAACTGCAGCTACAATTGCCCATATCAGGACCATCGGGTACGGAGGGATCGATTACCAGTTACCGCCGATCACCCAGGATCTTTTTTCAAAAAAGGTGCTTGAAACGCTCGAAAAATACAGAAAAGGCCTGTTAGAGGATAAATTCGGCTGGATAATGAAAATTTCATAATATTTTCACTGCCACCTTCATTTAAATGAAGGATTAAAAATGTGTATCTGAAGACCGGATGTTATTTTTTCTTTTTCTTCCTGCAATTGGTCTCCCTTGCACAGGATGGTGACCGGTTGATCCTGGAAAAGATGGGCAGGAAGTACAGGATTGTTTACCAGACTGGGGACGAGATCATTTTGAAATTAAGGGGTGATCAGAAAGAATTCCACGGGACCATCACAGAATTTTATAACAGTACCATTGTCATTGAGGGCATATATGTCAATCTTAAAGATATTCATTATGTTAAAACGGTACATACCGAAGGATTCCTTTCACCCGGCAATGGCCCGAAACTGATCATTGCAGGTGTGGGATTATTTCTGATCGATCAGTTGAATCATTCGGTAATCCAGGGAAATGATTTCCGGATCCCGGAAGGAGTTGCCATCATTTCGGGATCCCTGATTGTCGCCGGAGCATTCTGGACAAGCCTGAAATACCGGAAATTCAAACCGGGTAAGAACAGGCGGATCCGTATATTCAGGTTATAAATCAGGAAATGCCCATTGTTATTGCCAGGATAAATGGTAAAATTTGCAGTTAAAAATAAATTACAATGACCATAGAGCAATTGAAAGATTTAAAGGCCAGGATAGAGGCCTTGAGGAGGTATCTTTGACTACGATACGAAAATCAATCAGATAGAGGAGGAGGAAAATCTCACCATGCAGCCGGATTTCTGGAATAATCCGGGGGAAGCCGAAAAGATCCGGAAGAACATCAAATCAAAAAAGGCCTGGACCGAAAGTTTCATCAAGGTCAAGACCCTGGTGGAGGACCTGGATACCCTCCATGAATTTTATGAAAGTGAGGAACTGAGTGAGGAGGACCTGAATAAGGAATTCAAAAAGGCACTTGAAGCAATTGAGGATCTTGAATTCAGGAAGATGCTGAGCGGAGAAGAAGACCAGCTTGGAGCCATGATCGATATCAATCCGGGTGCAGGAGGTACGGAAAGCCAGGACTGGGCTGAAATGCTGATGAGAATGTACATCATGTGGGGTGAAAGCCATGGCTTTAAGGTACGGGAAGTAAATTTGCAACCTGGAGATACAGCCGGGATCAAGTCAGCAACCCTTGAAATAGGCGGGGATTTTGCCTACGGTTACCTGAAATCGGAAATTGGCGTTCACCGCCTGGTCCGCATATCGCCGTTTGATTCAGGTGGAAGAAGGCATACTTCGTTTGCTTCCGTGTTTGCCTATCCCGTGGTGGATGACACCATTGAGATTGAAATAAATCCGGCCGATATCAGCTGGGATACATACCGTGCAGGAGGAAAGGGGGGTCAGAATGTCAATAAAGTGGAAACAGCTGTCCGTTTGAAGCATGCCCCCTCGGGGATCATAGTGGAATGTCAGCAGGAGCGTTCCCAGCTGCAGAATAAGGAAAAGGCGCTCCAGATGTTGAAATCGAGGTTGTACCAGGTTGAGGTAGAACGGCAGAATGCGGAAAAAGCGGAGATCGAAAGCACAAAAAAGAGAATAGATTTTGGGTCACAGATCCGGAATTATGTTTTGCATCCCTATAAACTGGTCAAAGATAACCGGACAGGTGTTGAAACGAGTGATGTTCAGTCGGTGCTTGACGGAAACCTGGATGATTTTATCAAGGCCTATCTGATGAGCCAGTGAGATGGGGAATTGAAAATTAAAAGTTAAAAATTAAAAATCCTTATTCCAGCCAGCTGGCACGCGTTTGATTGGCTATGACCGCACGCGTCGGGAGACGCGCGCTAGCTGGTCCGGTTATAAAAAGCATTCCTTATGCTGGTGCGCGTCTCCCGACGCGTGCCACTAAAACTTTTTCCTGATCCAGCCGAGATAGTTATCCACAACATGATTGAAATCGTCGGAGGTTGACATCAGGTAATTCAGCAGGACAAAAAGTACTCCGAAAAGTGCGGATTTGAAAAGGATGCTCAGGATCAATGCTTCGGGATAGGAGAACAGGATAACGAAAAGATAGGAAATGATTCCAGTGACAATGATCTTGACAAAGTTCCAGTCATAGGGTTGAATGCCGAATTTTCGCCGGAGAAATTCAAATTTAAGCAGGTTAAAGACAAGCATGGATGACATGGCAGCTACCGCCGCACCTACAATGCCAATCCAGTTGATTAAAAAAATATTCAGGCCAACCGTAAGCAGAAGGTATATGAAGACAAATATCCCATTATACCGGTAATATTCAGAATTAGTGATCAGCACTGAAGATAATCCGCCCGCCATGCTTATCAGGTTGGATAAACCAATAAAAAAGATCACATATTTCCCCGCTAAATATTCAGGAGGTAGAATCCTGAATACATTATCGATGTTCAACCAGAGGAGAGCGAACAGCCCGGTTCCAAGCAACATCTGGTTCAGGCTGCTCTTGTACTGTATCGATTCGATGGCGTTCAGATCATTATTTTTAAATGCCTCTGCAATGAAGGTCGGGGCAATCCTGAAAACCGCCCTGGAAGGAAGGATCACCAAGGTCCCGTAATAAAATGTGATCGCATAGATTCCGGTCTGGGCCGGATCCTTGATAAAGTTGATCAGGATGCTGTCGATCTGGGCGATGGCAATCTGGCTGAAGCCGATCAATAATCCATAGACCGATAGATTGACCATGGGCCCAAGGAGATTCTGCCGGATCATGCTGAAGTCCGGCCGGAAAAAGATCTCCCCCCGGAAAAAAAGGTATACAAACAGGATAATCGTTGGCACCGAAACACACACCACATAAAGAATGATAAAATGCCAGAACCCGATGAAATCCATAACAAACAACAAAATGGCGATCAGGATAAAGATCCGCTGCAGCAATTCCTTTAGAAATGTACCAATGGTTGATCGGATAAGCACCCTTGCATAAATATCCAACAGGTTGAAAAAAAGAAAAAAGAAAGTAACGGGAACGATGAGGAAAAAATAACTGGCAAAATCAGAATTTTTTGCGGATTCATGATCCAGGACCGGCGCCTTGATCAGGTAGTAAAGTATCAGAAATAACACAAATCCCGCGATTCCGACCATCATCATGAGAAAAAAATAGCCATGATGACCTTTCAGCTTATCTTTAAAATAGGGAAAAAAACGGACCGTCGCTGTCTGAAATCCCAGGGAGGCAAACTGGGCGAATAACATGGAATAGGAAATCAGCAGTTTCAGGATCCCGTTCTGCGTCTCCGACAGAAACCGGGGCATGAGGATCCCTGTGGAAACAAAGCCAACGATCACACCGATATAGATGTAAATGGTTGAAATGATGGATTGTTTGCGTATGGTTCCCAACGTATTAACTGATTATATCCTCCCAGGATAATGGCGTGCCGAATGTTAGATCCTTGCCCGCTTTTTTACCCATCAGATCATAATAATGTCTGGGATGTATTCCATAGCCCGGTCTTAACACCCTGATGTTGTCAGATGAAAAATGTTCCCCTTTCCTGATATCCTTTGTAACAAATATTGACCTGCAGGAGATCTTGGCCTTTTTCATTTTTTCAGTGACCGTATAGGCATAATTGCCCAGGAGTTTTTCGGTCGACCGGATAGCAGTGACCATGGCTGAAAATCCCTCCGGATCAAGGGAGAAATCAGCATCCAGGCTTTTTTTTGATCTGTCCAGGATAAAATGTTTTTCTACCACCCTGGCCCCCAGTGAAACGGCTGCTATCGGTGCAAAAATATCAAGAGTATGATCGGATAATCCTGTGAGGCATTTGAATTTTTCCCGCAGCCAGGAAATATTGTTAAGATGTGCATCTTCATCCGGCGTGGGATAGCTGGAGGTACATTTGAGGATTATGATCTGGTCGTTTCCCTTCTGCAGACAGGTATCAACAGCCAGCTGGATATCCTCTGGTTCCGCGATGCCGGTTGATAATAAAACGGGTTTGCCTTTGCCGGCAATATGTGAAATCAGGGGAATGTCCGTTATCTCAAAGGAAGCTATTTTATAGGCAGGTACCTGTAAACGTTCAAGAAAATCAACAGCTTCAATATCAAAGGGAGTTGAAAACAATATCAAACCCAGTCCTTCGGCGAACTTTTTTAGTTCAGCATGCCACTCATAAGGCAGTGAACCGTCTTTGTAAAGGTCAAATAATTTCCTGCCGGCCCATAAACTATCCTTTCGCGTCATGAATATCTCGGTGTCCGAATCCAGGGTCATGGATTCCGGCTTATAGGTCTGGACTTTAACGGCATTGGCCCCAGTCCTGCTGATCGCTTTGATGGATTCCATGGCAGTTTCAAGATTCCGCGCATGATTGGCCGATAATTCTGCGATAACGAACACCGGACCAGAATCAGAAATAATAAAATCACCTATTTTAATTTCCCTGCCCATCCTTACATATTCATAATTTTTTTCCGGAATTCAGTATAATGAAAACTGGATTTTCTTCCTGATCTGATGATTTCAGGTGCCTGATCGAATCCAACATTGAAAAGAAGATCAATGATACACATATGGGAGATAAAATCTCCATATAACTGTGGATAAACCGGATGTTCGTAATTCAAATAGTATAATTCCACCTGGCTTTTACCAAAAACACTGCCGGGAATATCCTGCTCGAGATAGGCGGCGGATCCCTGAGATGAAAGATAAGTGGTGCAACCAAGAAGCTCACAGATCCTAAGCAGTTTATCGGCCTGGTAAAGATCTGCCGTTGACAAAGCCGAGCTTCTGATGAAATCGCTGTCAATTTTCAATTTAATAGCGATTTCCTGGATCGTATTGATATTAAAATCAGCAAGGGTATCTGCATGGCCCAGGAGGAGATCCTCGATAAAACCATAAATACTTTCGAAATATACCGTTTTATGATAGGCCTGATGGATGGAATTTAAATGTTTTCTTACCCAATTCCGGGAATCGTCGATTTCTGTTTCATGAATGAGCAGATCATCCCTGTGCTTTGTTTTCCTGACAGGAATGGTTAAAAACAAAGGCCCCTGTTGTGTTTTTATCCGGTTTCTTACCATCCAGCTTCTTTTGACAAGCTGAACATCATCCAGGAATACGAATTTATCGGCCTGATCGATCAGGTCAAAATATCCTGACCAGGGAAAATACGTGGGTTGCATAATTGCACAGACCATGATCGCTAATTATATTCTGATAAAGCTGCTTTAATCCCAGCAGCGGTTTCCTGATCAACCAGGACCCGGTTATTGACCTGGAATCTTAAAACTTCTAGTTTTTGCATCCGATCCGGTCGCCTGAACTTCATCAATGTTTCACATTTATCCAGGGTTAAATGGGGCTCGCTGCAAAATCCTTCATAATCCATTACCGTTACCCTGCTCACGGGTAATCCTGAGATATCCTCCTCGATTTTCCTGACCGTACCGGCCACCTGACCGGCCACCTGTTCCGCCGGTGTTCTCCGAAGCAGCCGGGGATAGTAGGCAGGTTTGACGGAATACCATTTCCCCGCGTCGTTGAATTTTTCT